>JAFGHO010000083.1 GCA_016930085.1 Spirochaetales bacterium | reverse complement strand
GCTTTTAATTCTACAATAATTTTCTTTTCGATGACTAAATCGGCGTAAAAAATACCAATGTTTTTACCTTTGTAGAATACCGGGAATGGACTTTGACTCTCATAGCTTATGTGTCTTCCCTTTAATTCTATACACATTGCGTTATGGTAAAGGTTTTCCATCAAACCCGGACCGAGTGTAGAATGCACAGTGAAGGCGGCACCAAGAACTTGATCTGAAAGTTCTTGGTAAACAAGTTCAGACATGGAATACCTCCTGATAATTTTCAAAACCGAGCAATCTTTTTTTTCTAAAAATATTGTGGCAAAGTAGATTGTATTGTGTATTTTTAGAAAATCTTGTGCGAAATAAAACTCACCGGGAATTGCCGGGGTCGCACAGGCGGTATAAAAGAAACAGTCGGAGGCAAGGAAGACGGTAAATGCGGTGATGGCCGCGACTCGCTACAGGATAAACCGTACGCCGATTCTAAAATTGAGAAAGTCCATCACGAACTTCTCGGCGAAAAGATAACCGAATAGCATTCCGTCGTCATTCGATGATCCGACGATCGCCGTTCTCATGAGGTCCGGATAATCGGTAAAAAACAACATGATATTGTGGTCGTAAAAAAACCTGAGTTTCGGAAAACTCGATACTTCCAGGTGAACGCCGCACAATTTAAGACCCATACCGGAAAGCCCGTCGAGTGAGATAAAAAGGTCTTCATGAAAAAAAAGGCGGAAGAAAACGCCGGTCTCGACTGCGAGACGAAACAGGGAATCCTCTTTGTTGAGATAATAGCCGAGTGAAAGAAAGACATGCATGAGCGGGGCTTCCCAATTCACGCCGTCCTTTTCGACTGGCCAGAAAATTTTCTTGAAAAACAATGTCGTCTCCAGTTCGGTATATAAATAATTGGGAATGATATAATAAAGAAACCCTCCCCCGAAATAGTCGAATTGTTCGAAATAGAGGTCGAAAGCGAACTGTGACGCCTTCTTCTGATCGAGGACCACTTTGACAGGCTGAGTCTCGACATAAAAATTTTTCTCGAGTGGATAATACCCCGAATGTTCTGCCCTGATCTTGTAGGTCTCCATCTGACTGCATTCGACCTTAGCCAGGCCCGTTTCATCGACCGTTACTTTTTCTATACCGTTTCCGTAGATGACCGTCCCCGGCTTCGCTTCGAAAACGACCTTGACCCCCTGTTCTTCGACGACCTCTTTTATGCCCGGGTTGTATTTGACGATTTCCTTTACTTCGACGGGCTGGGTGATCGCGCTGTACTGCTCGGCGACATCGACCAGGACATTTCTCCATAATATACGCGAGAGGTTGGGAATTGTTCTGATTTTCTCGTATTTCTTGTCCTCGAAAACGAATGTTCCGTTTCGGATATCATAGGAAGAATAGGTAACCGCCACTTTTTCTCCGGAGGCGTTTATATCGGCGGACAGCCAGCAATCGGCGCCCGATTCCCTCGAGCGGTCCGTTTTTTCGGAAGGCGAAAGGGACCGCTCGACGACCGGTTCGATGAGATTGATATCGCTGTCTTCGGATAACTTGATAAGCAGTGTTTGAAGAAAAATATTTTTTTCATCCTCCGTCACGTCCCCGCTTACGGTAAAAAAAATCTTGAGTTGCCGGGGAACCGTCGCGATTTCTTCCACACCGAACACATTCACTGCGATAAAGCAGCACACGCATAGCATGAGGCGTCTTGTGACATTCATCATCGTCTCCATTCACCCGTTCCGGGCCGTCTCCTTACTTTTTGCTTCCCCTTCGTTATTTCCACCACGGGGCCGTCCTCGCGATACGCTTCAAAGCGGGACTGAATATATACCGGTTCTCCCCATCGATGTCGTATGCTTCTGCGATGTCGGACATTGACGTTCTCATCTCATCGAGAATCTTTCCGTCGAATCCGACGCGCAGATAGGTACCGTCGTGTTCCTTCAGGATAAACCCGGCTCTTGTATAGAAAAAATGCTCGACGTCCACGTCATGGACCTCGACATAGCCGGTATAATCAACCGCTTTACTTTGACCGTTATTATCGGTAAAAAAATTCCCCATGGGTATCGTATAGATATAAACGGTATGCGGCCCGTTATCGTCACTCTGGAAGAAAAGAAAAACCCGCGGTCCATCATACTGATCGAACGCCAGAGATTCCAGGCGGCAGTCGCCGGGAAATCCCGTATAATCCGCGGGATCCGCCGGACTGTAAACGTACCAGCCCGAATCGAACGTAAGATACCTCACCATGCCGGTGTTATCGTCACTCCAGAGGTAAAAATTAAATACCCCATTTGAAAATCCCCAGTTCGAGGGATGGCCGGGATCATAAGGTGCACCGCTCGCGCCGAGATCGGGCAATGGCAGGGCTTCACTCATATTACCTTTGTCAAAATATATATTCCCGATGACAAAGTTCAAATTCATATCGATCGTCGCAAAGGTATCGAACTTTCCGTCAAAAATCATGCCGTCATCAAAGCCGAGTTCATCTGTAAAGACAAAGCATTTGTCCGCCTCGTCGTCCTCGTTGATCGTCAGGAAAACATAATTGTTGAACGAATGGATGCGGCTTTCGTAAAACCGTCCCAGGTAATCTTCCAGCGGAACGGAGTCCCCCATGAGGACGAGTTCATCCGGAAACGGGGTCTGAAAGAGAAGCTCGCATGAAAAAAACGAGATTAATAGCAAAACGAAAAATACATGGTATCTTACCATTTCATCATCACTCCTATCGAAAGCGTTACCGCCCACGGCCGGTTCCATCCGTCCGGCCTCAAACTGTTCGAAAAAATATCCTGGTAAAACCGTCCCCCCTCTTTGACATAGATGATGATATCCTCGAGATTGAGTTCGACGAATCCCCCCAGAATATCCCAGTAATAACTCGTGTAGACCGGAAAATCAGGAGCGGTATGAAAGGAGAAGACAAAGCCGAGCCCGGTGTACAGGCTTACCCTGAATATGAAATCCGGCGGAAAATAAACATAGCCGCCCAGGATGAAATTCAGATCGTTATGAAAAATCGACCAGGAACCCGGCTGATATCCTGCCTGCATGTAAAAATAATTATTGGCATGAAGGAAAAACCAGTCGGGAATTATATAGTAGCGGATTCCCAAACCAGCACCCAGAAACTGAAAAAAGGTGTACTGGATATCGGTGGCGAATACGGTTTTTTTTGCGAGTTTTTTCACGTGTATTTCCGCATCCTCGTCTTCGAGCCCTATTTCGAGGTCACTCATATGGTAGCCCTCTTTTATCATACCGATATGGAGTGTCGAGTTCGCCTTTGTCTCGATGAGGCACTCACCATCGGTAATACGGCCGATATAGGTGTCGGCAAGGAAAATATAGGCGTCCTCGTCGACGGATTTGAGGGTGACCGCGATCCGTTTACCCATTTCCTGCATTTCCTTGAAGGTGACATCCTCGTACACGACCACTTCCTTTGAGACCGTTCCCTCCGACACGGTATACGATTCCAGTTCCTTCTTTATTTTGGGGATTATTTCCTCGACCGCCGAATTGATCAGACTGGTCGCCGAAACCCCCGCCCTGCCGCTTTTCAAAACCGATACCGCGAGGCGTTTACTCCACAAATCATAGCACTTGATGCCGAAAAGAATACGCTCATCCTCGATCGTAAAAAAACCGCTGATAACGACGTTCGCCTGAATCATTTCTCCGAGTTTAAAAACGGCGTTTCCTTCAATGAGGTCATCGTTTCTTATCCCTTCGCTTCGCTGTTTTTGTTTCCACAACGCATCATCCAGAACGGTAAAACCCGCGACTTTCAATTCAAAAACCAGGGTTTTTTTTATGACGGATCCGAATATCTCCGCGTCTTTCGCGGACCTATCTCCGATCTGCTGAAGATCGAACACGCATATTTTTCTTTCAGCAATCCCGTTTTCCGGTCCTTCCGCGCAGAAACACACAAGTGCGGAGAATAACAGCCATGTCGCCAATAATACTATGTTAGCCTTCAATGTCGCTCCTTGTTCTTTCGTAAAATAGTAAAGAATCTATATCCCTCACTATACACGATACGACAAGAAATTCAAGAACCATTCAACGTCGCGCGCGGGGAAAAAACGGTAACGTCCCTTCTTTGGCCGGGAAATTAATCGATTCAGACATAGACCTCGACAATCACCGAATTCTTTTCCCCTGTGTATAAATTTATACCATTTATCTCCGCAAATCAAGCAGGGAGAGCATAATCGCGACTTTATAATGACATTCCCGCCAAAAAATAGTATTTTAGGGAATATCTTTGGATTCGTCACTGGACAGTTCCATGCGTATCGTGCTATATTCCAATTGACGAACGTTCTTTTTTATGGCAAACATTCATAACAGGGTGACCTTATTGCAAGGGAAAACAGATAAACAGATCTCTGGAAAAAACGAAGAAATTTCCAGGATTCTCAATAGGGTTTTTAATCATTTCAGGGAGGGTCATTTTGAAGAAGCGATAGACCTTCTGGAAGAGGCCCTCAAAATCGATTTTGAGTATTTCGGAGTGACCGCTGCTCTCAAGTGCGCAACCTTCTGGCAGGAAAGAAAGGAACGATTGGATGGTATAACGGGGACGTACGAACAGGGAGAGTTTCTGTTCGCACAATGGGAGTTGTTTTCCATTTTTTTGGCGCAGGTCGGAGAGACATCCGAACATTGCATCTATAATGTGAAACAGTATGTTTTCGGTCATGCCCTGCAATGTTTTCTGGATATTTTTCATAGGTCGGGGCTTCCCGACCCCGAATTACTTTTGAAAATAGGACGATGTTACAAGGTTATCGGTGATTATGACAAGGCGATCGAATATCTCGGCATTGCCAATCAGCAAATAGTCGGTTCAGCCGATATCATTGCCGAACTCGCCGACTGCTATTCCCTCATCAATGAAACGAGGAATGCCAAGGCACTATTCAGAGAGGCCTTTTTTATCGATCCTTCCCGCATCAACCTTCAGGCGATTGAGGCGGGCATGATTCAAAAACTCCTTGATAAAATCAGGGAACGGGACATACCCGAAGATGAAATCTCCGAATGGGTGGGTGTTTTCGGAACGATTTTCGGACTGTTCAGTATTACTCGGGAACTCCGACCTCTTGAGTTGGGAAAACTCAAGCAATCGATATATAATCTGGAAAAAGAGGTGCAGGAACGGCCGGAAGCGGTAATAGAAAAAAAACCAAGGCTGCTGAATCATTATTTCTGGTTGATCGATCACTTTATCACGACCGGTGACGATCAGTCGAAAATCGATGAGGTACTCCGGAAAATCAGGCTTCTGGACCCGGCTATTTATAACGAATATATTCAATAAAAGGATGGTATAATAAAGATGGCAGAGAATATGGTGAAAGTAATTAATGAACTGCTCAACAAGGAAAAATGGACACGGGCAACACTCAACAGTTACACGATAAACAATTTCAAGGAACTCGATGTTCTCATCGATAAGGCGGATTCGGAAGAAGTCAAAAGGGAAATCAAGGACATATGCGATGAACATCTCGTACACGCAAAAAACAGTATTATCGGACTATATATTTCGGGTGTTCTTTCCCTAAGGCAGCATATGGTCGATGATTCCCATCTTATCATGCTTATCAGCATTTTCTACGACAATCATAAATGGAATATTGTCGAGTTTCTCTGTAAACGCATCCTGGAGTTCGGTGCGAATAAATACGCACTCAGAACACTCTCCGAATGCTATATCAATACCAGTCAGGATGATAAAAAGTACGATGTGTGGGAAAAGCTCATTCTGGTCGATTTCGAAGAGGCGGAGATCGTCAGGCTTCTCGCGCAGAAAAAAGAAGAAGGAAACAATATCGAGGAAGCGATCAATTATTATAAAAAAGCCCTCTATCGATTCATCAACAAGAATATGTTTTCCAATGTGAAGGAAATCTGGTCACGCCTCGTCGAGTACTCGCCCGACGACATCGATTTCTACTTTCATATCGAAAAAAAAATCGCGAAGGCGTTCAGCGGAGAGAAATCGGCGTTTTTGCTCTCCGGTATCCTCCCCTATTACAAGGAGAAGGGGGACTGGGATATTATGCTTAAAATATTGAAATTGATCGTCAAATACGAACCGAAAAACTTCAGCGCACGGAAGGAAATTGTCGCCTGCTACAAGGAAAAATTCAAGAACCACAGCCAGTTACAGGAATATATACGGATATCAAACCTCAATCAAAACTGGAGAAATATTCACGACGCCATCAATGATTTCGAAAAACATATTTCATTCGATGAAGGCAACTATGTCTTTCACCGAAGCTGGGGTATCGGTAAAATAGCCAGTATTAAAAATGACATCTTTTTCATTGATTTCCCCAATAAACCGAATCACAAAATGTCCCTGAAAATGGCGGTCTCCGCACTCAAGAATCTCGGGAACGAACATATCTGGGTACTCAAGGCGACGATGGATCACAAGGAATTGAAAAAACGGATCATCGATGATATCCCATGGGCCCTGAAAATAATCATAAACAGCTTCGACAATGTCGCATCGATCAAGAAAATCAAAAGCGAACTCGTCCCCGACATCCTCACACCTTCCGAATGGTCGAAATGGAACAGCGAAGCGCGGAAAAATCTTAAAACGAATCCCTACTTCGGCAACCTCCCCGACACCCTCGATCTTTTCGAGGTGAGGGAAACGCCCATCTCCTTTGAGGAGAAGACATTCAACAAATTCAAGGCGGAAAAGAATTTCTTTCAGCGGTTGAAAACGATTCAGGATTTTATCAAACACGCCGAACCCGATTCCGATTTTTTCGGTGAAATGCTTGCGTATTTTACCGGATTTTGCAAATCATTTTCGTCCGTCACGGAACTCGTCATATCGAGTTATCTGCTCATTCAACGTGTCATCCAGCAATATCCGTATCTGAATCCCGGCTTCGATTACAATTTCAAAGATCTCTTTTCGAAAATAGAGGAGGTGAACGGTATTTTTTCAAAAATCGATGATGCGGAACTCAAAAAGGATTTTCTCGTCTACGTAAAAAAATATATCGATTCATGGGACGATATTTATATCAGTCTGTTTCATCAACATCAAACCAAGTTCATTATCGATGAACTTGTAAGCAATAACAAGACGGATAAATTAAAGGAACTCTTTCAGGCCGCGCTCAATCATTACAAGGAGTACAGGGAATCTTTTGTCTGGCTCGTAAAAACGATCAGCGATGAACCGTGGTTTGCCGAATTCGGATTCAATATCGAAAAACTTCTTATTTGTATGGTACACCTTCTCGACATCTCCTTTCGCGAAATCAACAACCGCCGTGATGTAAGCCTCAACAGAAAAATCAACAAACAGATTTTCGATTTTCTCTTTACCGAAAGCAAACTCATCAATTATCTCATGACTTCGGACGAGGAATCGATTACCAGACTCTATACCCTGGTCGATGATATAAAGGAGCTGGATCCGTCTCTTAAAATACAATTGCGGCATCATATAAAGGAAAAATATCCCGATTTCAAATTCCTCGGCGAACCGGTCATCGAAAAAGTGAAAACCAAGCGAAAAATTCTGGTCACAAAGGAAAGCTACACCCAAAAACAGAAGGAACTCAAACACCTGCTCGAAGTCGAAGTACCCAAAAACTCTGATGAAATCGGGGTGGCGATGAGCAAGGGCGATCTCAGGGAAAATGCCGAATACAAGGCAGCGCTCGAAAAACAGGAATTGCTCAACTCACGCTGCACAAAGCTTCAGGATGAGCTGCGGAACGCCCAAATTTTTGATGAAAACCAGATCGATACGAAGTCGATATCGTTCGGTACAAAGGTGAAATTAATGAACCTTAAAACGAATGACACAGAGGAATATACCATCCTCGGACCATGGGAATCAAACCCCTCACAGAATATTATCTCATACCTCTCCCCGTTGGGAATGGAAATCTATAATCATTCAGAATCGGACGAACTGAAATTCAGCATCAACGATCTTGAGTTTCATTACGTGGTGAGTAATATCGATAAAGCCAGATAGGGAGGTACGATGAGGAGAAATTACATTATTATCGTATATGTTGTCATCCTCCTGTCCGTTTCCGTCGCCGTCGGCGCAATCCCCCTCGACCTCATTATCATGGTCGATACGTCGGAAAGCATGGAAGCGTATTTCGATGATCTTGTGCATTTTCTCATCACCGGGATCATCGAAAAGAATCTCCAGAAAGGTGATGTGTTCCATCTTATACGGTTTTCCGACCGGCCTGTCCATGAAATGACCCAGACCATTACCGGCACCGAATCGATAAAGGCGATCGAAAGGGAGCTTTACTTTCTCAAGCAGAAGCTGCTTTTCGGAAGGTATACGGACCTGGTCGAGGCGATCCGATTCACCATCGAATACGCCGAAGGCCTTACGACGCAAAACAACAAGAAAATGCTGCTTCTCACCGACGGCATCCATGAACCTCCGCCCGAAAGCCGGTTCGCGCATATGGACCCCGAAAGTGTCAAAGCCGAGGTAAAGAAATACGCCCAATCGATCATCAGAAAAAACGGCTGGAGTGTCCATATTCTCCGCATTCCGCTGAACGGTACAGCGGTTGACGTGCAAAAAAGCGATGAGGTGGTGAAAGACCGCGAACACGTCGCATCCGGCACCCGGGACGATACGGGAGACGAAACGAAAGTTCGCCCCGAACCTTCCGGGGACACGGAGGGTGGCGACGAAAAAATAAAAGGCGACGATTCGATACTGGATATTTTTTCGGATAATACCGATTCGACGATCGTCGATTATAATAAAGAAGAAAAGTCGGACCTCCCGTATAAATCCGGTGGATTCCCCCGTCTCGAGTTTCCCGGGGATCTCGGCAGACAGGGAACAATCATCGCCATTCCGTTTCATATAGAAAATTTCCAGCATCGCGATATCATTATCAAACTCGTCTCCCTGGAAACGCACGGCAGGAATATTCTACACGGTTCCGTCTCCCCGAAAAGGGTTCCCGCAAACACCCGCGTTCCTTTTCGGGTACGAATAAAACTGCCCCCCGATTTCCCGAAAGGGCCCGCCGAGCTACCGATTAGTCTTACCTTCGGGGACGACAATAGAATCTCTCCCCGCGAAGGGGTTATCGGTTTTTATTATACCGGTGATGTCGGGGTCAACTTCATGCCCTTTGTAATCGAAAATTTTCAATGCATCCTGATTATCCTGATTATTATCGCGCTGCTCGTGATTCTCTTCGTGTTTATCCGCAAGAGGATTTTCGAAGGAATATTCAGTGATTTTATCCGGCCTGCTGAATGGGGAGAGCGTGCAAAACCGGGATTCATCGAGGGAGATACCCTTATCGAAATGAGGGTGAGTTTTCAAAACCCCCATATCGGATTCAGGAATATCCATAAAATCGATGAAAACAAACGACTTTCGGTTGGCGGCGGACTTTCATCGTTTCTCGTGTTCCTCATCCCGGTTCCCTCACATATCGCCGAAATCAGCTGCGAAAACGGGGTCTATGTTTTTACCCCGATCAGGGAAGAGTTATTTCCCGACCTTTCGGGGCCCGTCAAAAACTGCCTGAACAAGGAAATTCCGCTTGTGTCGTCCCATAATTACCGTACATATCTCGTCTTTACCAGGTATGAATCGCCGCTTCTCAAGCTGAACAGAATTCTTCATTCCGTCGAACAATAGATCTAGAGCATTTCAAGCGCGGTCAATGCTTCCTTTCGTACAACGTACACCGGATCTTCCTTCGAGAGTTTCTCTATCACGCTCCTGAGTTCTTTCAGGTTGTTTGCGGCAATTCCCCGAATTCCGTAGACGCGAATGGCATCGAGCGGATGGGTAATCAGCTTGGCGTAGACAGGTTTCAGCTGCTTCGCTTTTTTCGTCGAACAGACCCTTGCCGTCATTTGAAACGCTTTTGTTTCGGAAGCCCTGTTCGACCAGTCCCTTTCCAGCAGCTTCATAATACTCGAAAGCACACCGTCCACATCATGTTCCAGAAGGGTTTTGAGGCACGTCTCCCTCAACGAGAGATTTTCATTCGGTTTTAGATAGACGTCTCGAAGAAATGAGTAACATTTTCCGCTTCCGATTACCCCTAAAGACGTCACGGCAGCCTCTCTGACCGAAGGATCGGGGTCCTTTTTCACTTTATAGATGAGGATATCGACCGCCTTTCCGGCGTCCTTGCTTGCAAGAGCCCGCGCGCAGTGAAGACGTACCTTCGCGTTTGAATCCTTGAGTCCCTGTATGAGGAGATCGATGACGTCTTCGAGGTCGAATGAAGCGAGGGCCGAAGCCGAATACGCTTTGAGCAGCGCGTCGTTCTCCGAAAAGGCCTTTTTCAGGACCGGAATCGCCTCCTCATCCCCGATGTTTCCAAGCGCTTCGCACGCGTACATTCGCCACATCTTCTCCGAATATGTGTCTTCGACGATATCGAGGAGCATGGGAACAGCCGCCTCGGTTTTCAGTGTGCCCAATACCCTTATGATCGTCGACTTCCGTTTTTCCGGATATTCATCGTCTTTGAACCGTTCGATGAGATATTCGGCCTTTGACCTGTCGCCCATGGTCCCGATCGCGATAATCGCCGTTGTCGCGATCATATCATCCGAATGGGTGACAAATGATTCGATCATATCCGCGAGGCCCGGTGCATTGATCGCGGCGCAATAATCCAGAAGCGCGATAACGAGTTTATTGTCGAGGTCGTCCGATTCGGCGAGGAGTGCCAGCGCCACTGATTCGGCCCCCCTGTATGAAATATCGACAAAATAGTAAAGAATCGCCTTTCGAACGTCGGTATCCACGGATTCAGCGCACACGGCCACCAGTTCAGGATTGAGGGATGTCAGGCGGGCATCCTCGATACTTTCGATCACCTTGAGTATCTCATCGGATATACCGTAAAGGAGGGTATCGCGCCATTCGTCGATGACGGATTTCTCCTTCTTCCCACTGCCGGACTCACCCGCGCCTCCATTGTCGTCTCCGGAAAGTATCCCCGTAACGAGACAAAAACAGACGGCTGTTATCATGATATTTCTCACTTTCATCGTATCCTGAACCTTTCTTTGAGAATTCCCCGGAAAATGTCTATTCCGGTAATATAATAAAGGAAAAAAGTGACGCCGGCCGCAGCAATGACGGCACCAGTGACAAGAAGCCCGTTGATCGGGGAGTTGCCCGGCGTCCAGCAGCCCGATGTTAGAAAAAGATAAAGTATGATAACGCCGGACACTATCGCCATCGCGAAAGATGTCTTGAGGAGATTCCGTAGCAATCGTTTTCCCCCAAGCCTTTTGAGCCGTTTGCGAATACAGACCAGCATCACGGCAAATCCGGCGGTGAAAGCGATCGAATTTGCGACCGCGAGTCCGGTAACACGGAGAAATGTTTCCTTGAGCCAGAATGAAAGGGCGATGTCCAGAGCGACGACGAACAGGGAAATAATTCCCGGCGTTTTATAATCCTTCAACGAATAAAAAAAACGCTGGCAGAACATGAACGCCCCAAGGCTGAAAAGCCCCAGCGAATATCCCCAAAGAACGTCATAGGTCAGCAGTGTGTTTTCGACGGTGAACTTTCCGTGTTGAAAAATAAGCGCGATAATATGCCTTCCCAAAAAGCAGTAGCCGACTAATGCGGGGAGAAGAAAGATAAGGATGAAATTAAGCCCGTATTCGAACGTCGAACGAAGACCGTCGGTATCCGAGAGGGTCGCCTGCCTGCTCATCCGGGGGAAAAGGACGGTCGAAATCGATGACGTGATCATTCCGAATGGAAGCTGAAAGAACACAAGGGCGTTCCCGATCGCCGACGCGCTTCCGTCTTCTAGTCCGCTGGCGAATATCATGGCGACCTGCTGATTGACCGTGAATATCGATGAAGCGGCGAGTATAGGCAGCCAGAGCTTCATGACCTGTCTGAAGGCGGGATTATTGAAATGAATATCAGGTCTGAAATCATACCCCTCCCGGAAATAGTAGGGAAGCAGAAAAACAATCTGCGCGATTCCCCCGGCGATAATACCGGGAACCATGGCCATGATCCCGTACTCCGTGTGAAATAGAACTATCGAACCGATAACGGTCACGGAAAAAAGAAGCGGCATGATCGCGGGGGGAATAAAGATGTTGTGCGAGTTCAATACACCCATGAGAATCGCACTGATACTGACGAAAAGAATATATCCGAATATCCACCTGAAAAGGGTGACCGCGAGTTCCATCTTTTCCTTCCGGGGGAAAAGTGCCAGAACATTCATTATCTGCGGCGCGAAAACAATGGCGATAAGAACGACCGGAATCAGTACAATCAGCTGAAATGTAAATATGTTTCGTGATATTTTCCTCGAGTTTTCGCCCGTCGAATCGGTAACGAGGGCGGAAGAAAGCACGGGAATAAACGCCGATGAAAGAGCCCCCTCGGCAAAAAGCTTTCTCAGGTTATTGGGAACCATAAAAACGAGGTGCCATACATCGGCGAAACCATCCCCGCCGAAAAAATAATTGATGAGAACGTTTCTCACCACACCGAATAATCTCGTGGTAAGCGTGCAGATCATGACGATAATCGATGTAAAACCGGTCCTCTGTATTTTCGTTTCCTTTTTTACCTGTTTCATGGTATTTCCTCTCAACCGATAGCGTTTCCGCCGTCCCGCTGCCTACAGCACATCGTGTTACTTTCCCGTGATCCTGTCATATGTCTATATGCTTTCATTGTCGGATGGTGTGCGTATCCGCAATAACATCCCGAATCTGTTTACCGGATATTATACACCCGACCGCCGGTCTTTTCCATACGCGTTTAAAAACTCACGTTTGAATCGAAGAAACGCTCCCTTCCTAATTTCTTCCCTAATTCTTTCGATAAATGAATTGATGAAAAAAAGATTGTGAATCGAGGTGAGTATCGCCGCGTTGATCTCCCCCGTCTTGAAGAGGTGTCTGAGGTACGAACGTGAATAACGTGAACACGTATAGCATCCGCACGAGGGTTCGATGGGAAGCGTGTCGAATTTGTTTTTCTCGAGCCGTATGTTGAGCGGGCCGGATGAGGTGAATGCCAGGGCATTCCGCGCGGTCCGTGTCGGGAAAACACAGTCGAAGAGATCGAAGCCGGCACCGATCGCTTCGAGCAGGTATTCCGGCGTTCCCACGCCCATAAGATACCGCGGGCGGTCGTGCGGAAGCAATGCCGCCGTAAATCTCAATATCTCGCTGAACTCTTCGAAGGGCTCGCCCACGGAAAGTCCGCCGACCGCATAACCCGGAAAGCTGAGTGAGATGATTTCGCAGGCGCTCCGTTCCCGAAGGTCTCTGTGAAAATTTCCCTGAATGATACCGAATAAAAGTGACGTTTCTTCTCCCCCGCCGGCACGCCATCGCTCTTTACTCTGTCCGGCCCAGGCTGTCGTCATCGATACCGCCTCTTCCGCCTCCTCGAATCCGCAATCATGCGGGGTACAGATATCGAGCGGCATGATGATATCGCTTCCGAGGACACGTTGTATATCGATGACCCCCTCGGGCGAAAGCCTGTGATACGACCCGTCGATATGGGAACGGAAACAGACCCCGCCCGTTTCGATTTTTCGAAACGGTGCAAGCGAAAATACCTGGAATCCCCCCGAATCGGTAAGGATATTGTAATCCCACGACATGAAGCGGTGAAGTCCGCCCGCGTTCCCGATTACCTCCACACCCGGCCTGAGATAGAGGTGATAGGTATTGCTCAGGATAAGCCGTATACCCATGGCGTCGAGAACATCGTTCGTGACTGCCTTGACGGCGGCATTGGTCCCGACAGGCATGAAAAGCGGCGTCTCGACGGGAGATCGTTTCAGATCGAGAATTCCCGTTCTGGCATGTGATATGGTGTCGCTTGCAGTTATCGTGAAGAGTATGATACGTCTCCTTTCATGTAATGGTCCCGCATCATCGGGGCAGCACAGCTATGTTTTTGTGAGGCGCAACAACAATATGCCGATACCGCTGAAGATAACGAACGCGCTCCATGCGCCGGCCTCGGGAGGAATATATCCGTAACTTGCCAGTGTCATCGAAAGCATCTGGGTTACATAGTAAACGACGACGATACAGATCGAAAGAAAGAGACTCATCAGAAGGACATTCTTTTTGAGTATACCGCCGACGGAACACGAAATAAGCGCGACGATGATCGGTGTAAGTGAAAATGAGAACTTCTTGTAGTATTCGCTCAATGCGCTCTGATATGGTCTCCCCGCTTTTTTGAGTGATTCGATCCATTCATAGGCGTCCGTATATTCCATCTCATCGATATTCCTCGTCAATTTTTGAAAAACATCCGGTTTTTCCACAAAATCGGTTCCATCCATGTGCTGGACGGTTTGTTCATCGAACTGCCTTCGCTCCGCATCCCAGATATATATCCTGCATTTTTGAAGTTCCCAGTTCGTCCCGTTCCATTCCGCCGTTTCCGCTTCGATCCGCCTCTCGAGGCGGCATGAGGCGTCCCGAATGAGAATGGTAAGCCCGGAGAGAACTTTCTGTTTGTCATTATAAAAATTTGCCTGATAGACGATTCGGTTGTCGGCGGATTTAACCGCTACATTATGATCGCTTAAGGGTTCGGGCAGGTCGAGGGCCTGTTTATACAGGGAGTTTTTGGTTTTGATCGTATGGATCGCGACTTTTTCCTCAAAGAAAAACATGAATATGCTCAACAGAATCGATAGGACGATAAACGGGATCACGAGTCTGTAAAGACTGATTCCCGACCCGTATATTGAAATCAACTCGTTGTTCATATAAAAATTACCCATAGTGAATGTAATGGAAAAGAGAAGGCCGATGGGAAGCGAGTAGACGATACATTTCGGAATATAATAAAGCGCGATCAATCCGATTTCAGCCATACCGACATCCTTCGTCAGGTACCTGACGATATTGGAAAAAACATCCATAAGCTGAAAAACGAAGACAAAGAAAAATATCGTGCCGAAAAAGACCGGAAAAAATATCCGGAGTACCATCGCGTGCAGTGTTTTCATCGTTTGAACCTCAGTATGAACATGACGATACCCGCGATAAATACGATTATATTCGGCGCCCATATTACCAGAAAGGGTGAAAAATCAACCCGGTAGCCCGTTCTGTAGCTGACGAACAACATTCCCCAATAAATGCCCGCCATGATAACCCCGATCCCGAATCCGACAATTTTACCGCTTCTCCTTGCAAAGAGCCCGACGGGAAAGGCGAAAATGATAAAAATGACGCATGAAAAGGGATGTGAAAACTTTTTATGAAATTCCAGAAGATACATACGCAAATCCTGGTCCGATATCTTTTTAGCCCTTTCCTGATTCAATTGATTATACACATTCTCGAGATTATTTTCCCGCTGGCGGTAGGCGTCACCGGCGGCCCGGCCCCGCTCATCGGCATATCGAACCTCCTGAGCGAGATCGTAGAGAAGCTTGATCACTTTCTCCTTCTGTTCGACTTTTCGTCTGCTCAAGACCTCATTTTTTTCGACAATTGAAAGCCAGACATCAAGGGAGGTCATTTCCCGCGGCGTGAGTTTCAGAGAGGGGGGGGTAATGATATTTGCGACCAGAATATTGTAAATCATCTGCCGGGCAAAGGCATATTCATATTCGGAGGCGTCGTTGATATCGGTGATATGGCTGAACACGTCCTGCAATTCAAGCGAAATAACCCCTTCCTGTTTTTTTTGCTGGACAAGCAGCGCATCTTTTGCCGTAATGATTCGTTTCCTGTTGTCGTCCGTTCTGTCGATGATGATGACATCATCGATATGATTGTTCTTCACATTTCCCGTTATGATGACCTTGTCCTCATAATTCTTCGCTGTATACGGTTCGAGTTCCAGAGCCGGATTTCTTGAAAAAAGCGTCCGGTAGATTTCACTGCTCTTTATAAAACCGAGTGGAAGAAAATAATCGTTGAAAACAAACGAGACAAACGTAAAAATCAGGCTGATAAAGATAACGGGAAGAAACAACCTGAAAAGAGAAACACCTGAGGCCCTGAAAGCGAGGATCTCATTATCCGAGGAAAATCTTCCGATCGCCATGAGTGCGCCGACCAGGGCGCTGAAGGGAAATGAAAGTGAAATAATCTGGGGGAGATAGCAGACGAGCAAAACAACGACATCGAGAAACGGCACGTGTTTCGAGAGTATTTTTTCCGCCATAAGCAGAATATAATTGACAAAGAATATAAAAAAAAAGAAAAGGAAAGCGACGGAAAAAGAGGCAAGTATTTCCTTTAACATATACAGATATATGTGCTTATAATTTCTTTTCATATCCCATCAATCGATAACCATGAATCGAAATCGGTATTGGACACTCGGCACCGTCCATTGTCAAATGTATCAAAAATGACGGGCGCTGGTAAAGGGTACGGTGTTGTTTTTCATCCGCAAATACGACTCAGATACCGGTCGAACCGAATCCGCCCTCTCCCCTTTCAGTTTCGCCAACCTCCCGTACGGGAATAAACGTTGCCCGGACGACCGGCATAAAAACGATCTGGGCGATTCTGTCCCCTTTTTTGATACCGACAGGCTCCCTGCCCAGATTGATCAGGATTACCTTGATCTCACCGCGATAATCCGAGTCGATCGTCCCGGGTGTATTGAGAACGGTCAACCCCTGTCGAAAGGCTAGACCGGATCGCGGACGGATCTGGGCTTCAAACCCTTCCGGTATCTGAAGAAAGAGTCCGGTCGGGACCAGGGTTCGCTCACCGGGCGAGAGGACAATTTCTGGATCACAGGCCGCCATAATATCCGCGCCGGAGGCCCCGGCGGAATGGTAATGCGGCAGCATGGTGTCCTTGACTTTACAAACAACTTCAATTTCTTTCATCACTGTCATGAAAAGGTGAATCGTTCCCCTTTGACTTTACTGTTTTTGATATTCCCGAACGCAAGGAGATTGAAGTTATCGGCTTTGAGTATGTTTCGTGTCACATTTTCGATATCCTTAAGGCCGACACTTTCGATCATCCGTATCGAATCTTCGAACTCCAGAATCTTGTCGCTTATCAGATAAAGCTTGAAAAGGCGTTTCATCCTTCCTTCCATGTCCTCCCTGGCGATTATAAGCCCGCCCTTGAGATGGTTTTTAGCATCCTTAAGTTCATCTTCGGAAACGTGATTGGATAAAAAACCACAACAGACGTTATCGATTGACCTGATGAGCTGCGGGATCATGAGGGGCCTCGTGTTCGCGTACATGGTCCAGCTGATCGAATCCGAATGGATTGTTCTGAATGAGTAGATCGTATAACACAGTCCTTCTTCCTCGCGTACCATCTGATAAAGCCGTGAACTCATCGATTCACCGAATATCGTTGAAAAGAGAAGAAGCGTGTAGTAATCCTTTATTTCACCGCATGCAATATCGCATGTCCCTGCATAAAGGTGAACCTGTTTGAACTTCTCCCATTTACTTTTCCAGCTTGGTCTGCGAACCGGTTTGATCCGTTCTGCCGAGAACCTCCCGCCTCCCGCGTTCGCTGTGACGGACTCGATACTTTCCGTGACATCATCGATATCGAAATTACCGGAAACCGCGATGATCAAATTCGAAGGGGTATACCGCTCTCGGTAAAAAGCATCGAGCCTCTCCCGTGTTATCGATTTTACTTCGGGGACGGTCCCGGTAATGGACAATGACAGCGGGTGCGTCCCCCACATTTCTTTCAGGAAATACTCGTATGCGACTTCTTCCGGACTATCCAGTGATATCTGTATTTCATTGATGACGACATTCTTCTCTTTTTCGATTTCAGCTTCGGACAGCACGGAATGAAAGACAATATCACCGAGTACGTCAATTGCCAGCCTGATGTGATTGCCCGGGATCGTGCAGTAGTAGCAGCTGCATTCCTTTTCGGTAAATCCGTTCAATACCCCGCCGACCCTGTCGATCTCCTGGGCAATGGTAAAAGCGTTTCTCCTTTCGGTTCCCTTGAAAAGCATGTGTTCGAGAAAATGTGCATATCCGTGCTCGTTATCTTTTTCATCCCGCGAGCCATGAGTAAACCAGAAGCCGATCGACGCCGTTTCTGTCGTGGACACCTGTTCCAGCAGAAGAATCGTCCCCCCTTCCAGTTGTCGTATCAGGACCAATACTATCTCCGTTTATCGTAGCGTGAGTTATTCGGTTTACGATGATGGCCCCGCTGCTGGTCTTTTCTCGAGTCCGGTTCGTCGCCGTCTGAAATCGCCGCGATATAACTCAGGCTGACACGTCCGAGTTTATCGATTTCGATGAGTTTGACCGGTATTTCCTGCTCTTCTGTAAGAACATCCCTTACCGACCTGACGCGTTGATGCGACAGATTCGAAATATGGCAGAGACCTTCCTTGCCCGGCAGAAATTCGATAAACGCGCCGAAATCCATAATCCGCTTTACCTTGCCCTGATATATCTTGCCCACTTCCGGCTCTTCGACGAGCGCGAGAATCTCCTTCTTGACGTCATCCGCTTCTTTCTGCATTTTGCAGTAGACGGTCACCTCGCCGTCGCTTTCGATATTGATCTGCGCGTCGTATTTCTCGCTTAGTGTTCGAATCATTTTACCGCCCGGCCCGATAACGATTCCGATCTTTTCCGGATTGATGCGGAAAATGATTATTTTCGGGGCATACTCGGAAATGGCGGTCCGCGGTTCCTTTATTGTTTCCGCCATAGTCGCGAGTATCTTGAGCCGCCCTTCTTTTGCCTGTTTCAACGCGGCTTCGAGTATCTTTCTGTCGACACTCTCGATCTTGATATCCATCTGGAATGCGGTAATGCCGTCTTCGGTTCCCGCAACCTTGAAATCCATATCGCCAAGATGATCCTCTTCACCCAGAATATCTGAAAGAACGACAAAACCATCTCCTTCCTTCACGAGTCCCATCGCGATTCCCGCAACCGACTTTTTGATGGGAACACCTGCATTCAACAGACTCAGCGTTCCGCCGCAGACGGTGGCCATCGAAGACGAACCGTTTGATTCGAGAACCTCGGATACGATTCTGATCGTATAGGGGAATTCCTCTTTCGGCGGCAGAACGGCCTTGAGCGCCCGTTCGGCGAGGTGGCCGTGGCCGATCTCTCTTCTCCCGGTCATAAGCCTGCCGGTTTCCCCGACGGAAAACGGCGGAAAATTATAATGGAGCATGAAGGTTTTCCTCGTATCGCCGTCGATATCGTCGAGAATTTTTTCATCATACACGGTTCCCAGCGTCGAGACGACGAGAGCCTGGGTTTCACCCCTCGTAAACAGCGCTGCGCCGTGCGTCCTTTTGAGAATATCGATTTCACAGGTGATGGACCTTATTTCGTCGGATTTTCGTCCGTCCGTCCGCACTCCGTCCTTGATAATCGAAGCCCTTACGATCTCCGATTCCATGGTTTCGAACAGCTCGACGAGAAGCTTTTCCTTCTCGTCCGGAATGGTCTCCTTGTATCGTTCAAGTGTCTCTTTGTAAACCTTTTTTATGGCGGCCTGCCGTTCGATTTTTCCTTTTACAAAACAGGCCTCTTTTAACGCGGGATATACCTCGTTCCGTATTTCATCCCCGTTCTCAAGCCGCGCCTCTTCTTCCGGCATCACCGTTTTTTCCCTGCCGATCAAAGCGGCGAGTTCCTTCTGTTTTTCACAGAGGAGTTTGATCCACCGATGCGCTTCCTCGATCGCGTCGATCATGAGTTCTTCACTCACTTCCTTCGAACCGCCTTCGACCATCGTGATTCCGGATTCCGTCCCCGCGACGACGATATCGAGCGTGCAGTTTTCCATCTGCTCGAAGGTCGGGTTGACAATCAGCTCGTCACCGACCGCGGCTATCCGTACCGCGGCAACGGGGCCTTTGAACGGTACGCCGGAGATATGAACGGCGGCGGCCGCCGCTACCATCGCCACGACATCCGGCGGATTGATCTGGTCGGCCGAGACGGTCGTCGGGATGATCTGTATATCGTTTCTGTAGTTTTTAGGAAAAAGCGGCCTCATGGGCCTGTCGATCAAGCGGCTTACGAGAATTTCTTTTGGATGCGGTTTGGCTTCCCGTTTGATAAACCCCCCCGGAATTTTACCGGCGGCGTAATATTTTTCATTATATTCGACGGAAAGCGGCAGATACCCGCAGTCATCCGACCGTTCGGAAACACATATTGTCGCGAGACAGGATGTTCCGCCGTATGAAGCAAAAACAGCGCCATTGGCCTGTTTCGCCATCCTTCCCGTTTCGAGTATCAGTTCTTCCGCTCCCAGTTTAATTGCAACTTGTTGTATCATTATAAGGTACTTCCTTTATTCTTGTTATCTTCTCAGCTTCAATAACGCGAGTGTTTCTCTGTACTTGTCCAGATTCGTCTTTTTCAGGTAATTGAGCAGCCGTCGTCTCTTCCCGATAAGCTGTCTCAACCCCCGTCGTGAATTATGATCTTTTTTGTTCACCTTGAAATGTTCGGTGAGATCCTTGATCCGCTGGGTAATAAGCGCAATCTGAACAACCGTTGAACCGGTGTCCTTTTCGTTTTTTCCATGCTGATTGATGATCTTCTCTTTCATGGCACTGCTTAAAGGCATACGTGTTATACTCCTTTCATGTAACTCTTTCGATAAATCGTACGGATATCATCCGTGTATATTCGCTTTTTTCCGGGGTTGCAAACCCGAGATCGTTCCCCCTTATAGTGACGGTACCGGCGGTATTTCCGGCATCGGTATCGAATACAACCTTGTATTTTCCGTCATTGGGAACAATCTGTTTTACCGTCCCCCGTTCTATTTCAAACGTTCCGTCGTTTCTAAAAACCGGACGCAAGGTCCTCATATCCAGTTTGTAATCATCTCCGAGCATTCTGCGGGCATCGTCAAATTCCCCGTCCCGGATGCATTTTCTGATTCGTGTTGAACTTATCGGCTCTCCTTTACAGGTAACGGGTTCGATGACCCGAATGTCGGTACTCCCGGCCAGCCCCGGCAGGGATTCGGCGGTAAAAGCCCGCCCCGAACCGAAACGGAAGTCACTTCCCACAACAACCCGCTTGACGTTCAACCGTTGATTAAGCAAAAGCCAGAATTCCCTTCCCGTCATTTTACTGAAATTCCGGGAAAAGTCAATCATTACGACGAATTGAATCGCAAATAATTTCAATTTTTCATATTTCTGCTCTGCGCTTAAAATGTTCCCGTCAAACGCCGCCGGGGAGAGGATCGCAAGCGGATTCTCCCTGAACGTCACGACAACGGGAACGAGGGTTTCGCCGGTCTCTGTTATTTCCCCTATCAGTTTTTGATGTCCGAGATGGATCCCGTCAAAAACCCCGATCGTCATCCCGATATCGCCGGAGATATCCTCCCCGTGTTGCATAAAATCATCCCATATGAGGATATTCACGTCAGGCTTCCTCCGACGACGAGAATATATTTACAGTCGTTTCCTTTTTTCTCGACGATGGCATGCAGGTCGCCTTTGCCGCACAAGGCATAACACCCTTCTTCCCGGGGAGGCTCTTCGAAGAAATCGTCATGGATTTTCGAACCGTTCCGTACCTTCGCCGCACATGAATCCTTTATCCGGATACTTTTTATTGTATCGATCAGCGGTAAAAAATACCCGTAGCCGCGTACGTCGGTCGAGGGATTAAAATCCGATGGAATAACCGCGTCGGCGAGCCTGAAATTACCGATCCCGGTCCGCTTCAACGCCGGCACAAAGGCACATGTTCCCGCCGCCTCTCCGATATCCCTGGCAAGGGCACGGATATAGGTACCGCCGGAACACCTCACCCTCACGGTGAGAAAAGGAGGAACGTATGAGAGAATATCGATCTCATCGATACTGACCTTCCTTGACGGAAGTTCGAACCGCTCTCCCTCCCTGATTCTCTTGTAGGCCCGTTTCCCTTTATAGTGCACGGCTGAAAAGAGGGGGGGCACCTGTTCGATCGTCCCATGGAACCCTGACACGGCGGTTTCAACAACAGCCGGTCCCGGTACGCTGCCTTCCTCCACAACCGTTCCTTCAGGATCGAGTGTATCCGTCCTCCGCCCGAACTCGATACAGGCTTCATATTCTTTTTCGAGACCCGAAAAAAGCGGTGCGAGTCTCGTGTATTTTCCGACAAGGACAAGCAGCAATCCCCCGGCAAAAGGATCGAGCGTTCCCGTATGTCCGACTTTTTGCGTCTTCAGCCTGTTCTTGATATCTCCAAGAGAACGAAACGAGCTTATTCCCGGCTGCTTGTTGAGAAGAACGAGTCCGTTTGTACCGGAGTGATTCAATGACTGATTTCCTTCAGCTTCTGAATGATCCGGAAGCCCCGTTCAATCGAGTTGTCCTCATAAAAACTGAGTTTCGGCGTATACCGTAAATGGATTCGTTTTCCGAGAAGCCCCTGAATATAACCGGCGGCATTATTGAGTATTTTCACTATTGTTTCGCACCCCACATCCCCGCCGTAGCTTGATATATACACTTTCGCGTATTGATTGTCGTTCGATACGGTCACATCGGTCACACAAATGAACGACGTAATACGCGGATCTCTCAACTCGTTCTTCAGAATTATTTCACTTATCTTCTGTCTGAGAAGACTTCTTATTTTCTTTTGCCTTATTTCTCCCATCTTTACCGCTCTCTTCCAGAGTTTTCGCGAACTCCTTCACTTCGATACTCTCGATAATATCGCCTTCCTTGAGATCATTATAATTTTCAATACCGATTCCACACTCGAAACCCGTTTCCACTTCTTTCGCGTCGTCCTTGAACCGTTTGAGTGAGGATATCTTTCCCCGGTAAAGCTCGATACCGTCCCTGACCAGGTGGACGAATCCGCCGCGCTTGATCCGGCCTGTCAGGACATAACATCCGGCGATCGTTCCGATTTTCGGTACCTTGAATACCTTTCGCACCTCAGCGGTGCCGACGACTTCCTCTCTGATTTCAGGAGAAAGCAATCCCTCCATGGCCTTTTTAATGTCATCGATCGCATCATAAATCACATTGTATTTGCGTATTTCGACCTTTTCCCGTTCCGCGATCATCGTGGCCGCCGGCGACGGACGGACATGGAACCCGATAACGATGGCGTTCGAGGCCGCAGCGAGGTTGACATCGCTTTCATTGATGGCGCCGGCCAGCGCGTTGATTACCGTGAGTTTAATCTCCCGCGTCGAAAGCTTCTCGAGGGCCGTTTTCAACGCCTCGACCGATCCATGAACATCTCCCTTAATAATGACCTTTAATTCCTTTATTTCACCTTCCTTGAACTTTTCGTACAGATTGTCGAGTGTTACACGCGAAAGATTCTTTGCTTCCTCGAGTTTTTTGAGTTCCTGCCGTTTGGTCCCGATCATTCTGGCGATTTTCTCATTCTCTGTCACCTGAAAGGGATCCCCCGCGTCCGGTATACCCGACAACCCGATAATCTCCGCCGGGAGGCCCGGAGTGACTTCATCGATTTTATCTCCCTTGTCATTGAATATGGTTCGTATTTTCCCCGGATATACTCCCGCAACAAACGAATCGCCAATCCGCAATGTACCCCTTTCGACCAGGACTGTCGCGACGATGCCCCTCCCTTTTTCGATTTTCGATTCTATGACCCGTCCCTGTGCCCTGCATTTGTCATTTGCCTTGAGTTCCAGCATTTCAGACTGAAGAAGAATACTTTCCAGCAACTCGGCGATGCCCGTTTTTTTAAGGGCCGATATTTCATTGAAGATGGTATGGCCTCCCCATTCTTCCGGCATAAGATCGAAATCGGCGAGTTGTTTCTTCACCTTCTCGATATTCGCGTCCGGAAGGTCGATTTTATTGATCGCGACGATGATCTGGACTTTTGCCTCGCGGGCATGATTGATCGCCTCTATTGTCTGCGGCATTACGCCGTCGTCTGCGGCAACGACCAGTACGACAATATCGGTCAGCTGGGCGCCTCTCGCGCGCATCAGGGTGAACGCTTCATGTCCCGGGGTATCGAGAAACACGATTTTCTGGTCGTGTATATCGACCGTGTATGCGCCGATATGCTGGGTAATCCCGCCAAACTCGGAATCGACGACATTCTCCGTACGGATTGCGTCGAGGAGTTTCGTTTTTCCGTGATCGACATGACCCATCACCGTGACAATCGGCGGCCGAGAGGTCATATCCTCTTCACGGTCGTCCTCACACTCGATAACCGTTTCATCGTACAACGACACGATATTTACCTTGCAGCCGTATTCATCCGCAAGGATCGAAGCGGTTTCGGCATCGATCTGTTGATTGATCGTCACCATCATTCCCATAACCATCAGTTTGGTAATCAGTTCCGAGGCTTTCAGGTTCATCTTTTTCGCGAGCTCAGACACCGTTATGACTTCCATGATTGATATTTCTTTTGGTATAGGATTTGCCTTCTTGTATGACTGCTTTTTCTTGACCTGAATGCATTTTTCCTGGTGTTCTTCGAACTTTTTCTTCTGATAATTGTTTTTCTTCTTTGTGAAATAGAATTTCCTGCCGCTTTGTTTTTTACCTTCGCCTATTGCGGATTTTTGTTTTGCGACCGGCGGGGTTTCCTTTTTACCATAAGGGGCCTGTTTGCCGCCTTCCTTGCCGCGCCGCAAGGCACCGCCCGGTCGTTTATCTTTTATACCGCCGTCTTTATAATACGACCGATTTTGCTTTCCGTGATCACGTTCATGGAACTTCCTCTCTTTATCTTTAAAACCCTTATTCTGATCTGTTTTACCCGGCTTTTTGTTATCGAACTCCCGTCTTGTGGATTTGTAATCCTTTTTTCCCGGGACAGTCCGGTCTTTTGTTTCTTTCTCTGTTTTTATCATTGTCGAAGGAAGTTTTTTCTTGACTTTGACGACCTTTTTTTTTACGACAACCACCTTCTTGACTTCTTTTTTCTTCGTCTCTTTTACCGATTCCGGCGGACTTTTTTTCCTGTGTTTGATGAGTGTCGTTTTAGGTTTCTTTTTCTTATCCTGTTCACTAGCCATAAAAATTCTTATTTCCCCTATTCTTCCTTTTCTTCATCTTCAAAACTTATCCCAATACCACAGTTTGGGCAACTGTCCATTGTCTGATTGATGGGCGCCCCGCATTCGGGACATTCATAGGTTTCCAATTCTCCTTCTTCCTCACCTTCCTCCGGTTCACTCTCCTGATCAGTTATTTCTTCACCGGAGTCCTCCGCTTCTGTTTCAACCTGTTCTTCCGTTTCAACCTCCGTCTCGACCTCCTTCTCTTCTTCGACAATCTCCACATTCTCTTCGATTATCTGCATTATTTTACTGACATCTTCTTCATTGATACCCTTGAGTTGAAGCAGTTCTTCCTCTCCCATCGAAACAAGTTCCTCGATAAGATAGATTTTATTATCAGCCAGTATTTTGACCAGATGGGGAGGAATATCCGGAAGTTCCGAAATCTGGCTGATCTCCTCCCTCACATCGCTAAAAAGGGCCGATACCGCTTTCTTTGTTTCCAGTGAGATGTCCATTGAAGCAAACTGTGTTTCTGTTTTAACATCGATATTCCAGTCAACCAGTTTATTTGCCAACCTGACATTCAATCCCTGTTTTCCGATAGCAAGTGCGAAATTATTCTCCGTCACGATAACCAGCGCCTGTTTTTTTGGTTCATCAAGGATAAGTACCTCTTTAACTTCAGAAGGTGAGAGGGCATTCTTGATAAAAATACGCGGATCCGGATCATACTTCAAAATATCGATTTTTTCTCCTTCAAGTTCCTTGACAATCGCCTGTATTCTCACCCCCTTGAGTCCCACACAGGCGCCAACGGGATCGACATCGTCCCTGTTCGAAAAGACCGCGATTTTTGTTCTATAGCCCGGTTCGCGAACGATTTTGAATATTTCGACAGTTCTGTCATAAATCTCGGGCACTTCGAGTTCGAAAATTCTCCTTACAAACTCGGCATGTGTCCGTGAGAGGATAATCTGCAGACCGGACTGATTTTTGGTCACTTCGTAAATAAGTGCCTTGATTCTGTCATTCAGGTGGTAAATTTCCCGTGGCGATTGATATTTTTTCGGAAGAATGCCCTCTACCTTCCCCAGATCGACGAAAATATTTCCGTTTCGTTCACGCTGATAATAGCCGATGATCATTTCACCCACTTTTTCCTTGAACTCCGAATAGATCGTGTCTTTCTGTATCTCTTTCAGACTCTGCCGATATTTCTGTTTGGCGCTTTGAACGGCTGATCTGTCAAACTCTTTCGGGTTGATTTCGATAAGGAGTTCATCGCCCACTTCACACTCCTTGTTAAAGCCGAGTGCGTCATTCAAGGCTATCTCGGTCACAGGATCTTCAACAATCTCGACAATCTTCTTTTGAGCGAAAACGGTCACCTCCGTATTGTCATCGTTGAATCTGACAACCACATTGTCGGCCGTACCGAATTTCCTTTTATATGCTGCTATCAGCCCCTCTTCTATACTTTTTAAAACAAGTTCCTCCGATATACCTTTATCCTGCACAAGCTGTTTTATCGCAAGGGACATATCTGTGGCCATACTTATTTTATTACCTCCTGCGTGTCATCAAGTTTCACCTTTTTTATCCGGGATAAATCAATCTTTCGTGATTCATCACCAATGCCGAGAAGGAGAGTATCATCCGTCACTCCTTCCAGGATACCTCCCAACCAGGTATTAGCATCATACAGCAATACTTTTATCCCCTTTTTTTTAAATATATCATATTCTCTCCTGGACTTGAAGATCCGGTCAAGTCCGGGAGACGAAACCTTCAGGACAACGTTATCCAGTTCTTCACATAGCTGAAGCCTCGGATGAATCGTCTTCGATATCCTGACACAGTCATCGATACCGACACCTTCCGGTCCGTAAACAACAACCAATACTTCGGATATATGTTTTGTCCGTCCGATTCGGACCTCGACAATATCAAATCCCATCCCGTTAACGACTGGCTCAATATCTTTTAATAAACGCTCAGCAAGCTCTGATTCAAACACTTTTTTATACCTATAAAAAAAGAGTCGATTTCTCCGACTCTTTCAACATTTGCTAAACAACAACGACTTAAATTAATATAATACTCCTCTATTATTATGTCAAGCTATAAAAGTATATATTTTTGTCGGTTATTCTCCGCGAACGTCTCAGGTCCTACCCGGATTACAAATGAGAAGCATAGATTTCATATAAGCGTGGTTTTATTTATCAATCGCCAGCGTAACGACATATATCCGCTTCACACCCGCCTCGAGAAGTACCCTGGAACATTCATCCGCTGTCGCGCCTGTCGTAAAAATATCATCAAAAAGGATAATATGAGAGTAATCGCAGATTTTCCTGCGTCTTAAAACGATATTGCCTTTGAGATTTTCCTTTCGGTTTTGAAAATCGAGGACTTTTTGGGGTATATGGATTTTTTTTTCCAGACAATCAAACAAGGGAATACCATACTCCCTTGTAATGATGGCCAGTATGGGTTTAAGATGATTACCGCCCTTTCGTCGTCTCTTTCGTTTCGCCGGCGGTACGGGAATAATCGGAAGCCCGGGATAATGTGTTTTAATCATCTTTCCCGTCATGTGTGCAAAAAGTTCCGCAAATCGACGTATCCCCCTGAACTTGTATGAGTAGAGAATTTCCTTTACCGCCCCGCAATATTCGAATAACGAAAAATTGGAATGGAAATGAAAATCCTGTTCCCGGCATCGGGTGCATACCATATGCTCGGAAATAAGCGGCATACTGCACTTTGCACATCGTCTGCCTTCAAGGGGTTTGATCTGCTTCCGGCATGCTTCGCAAAGGGGAATGCCGGGTTGAGAAGAGAAAAGGAGGACCTGTCCGCACATACGACATTTTCCGGGAAATATAATATCCAAGATTTGTTCAAAAAAGCTTGTTATTCCTTTCATAATCTCCTGTTGTTTTGTCCTGAATCCCCGGATGCATTTGGTTACGGACAGCCCTGACCGCTATTTACCGGTCTTGCATGAATCTGCTCGGTTTTGCCTTGCAATTCACCGCATACATACGCGATAAAACATAACCCGCAAGAGGATGTCGCTTTGATCAGGATCAATATGTATCACGCCTCATTAAAAAAATCCAGTATATATGGTAATAAAAAATTTTTTAGAATCACCACCGGATCACCCGGTAAAGCAACACACCGCCACCTGTCAGTTCATTAAGCGGAAACTGCTGATCTTTCACCCGCATGCCGTTACGACGAACTCCCTTCCATAACAGACTTGTCCTTATTGACATTCCTAAAAAAGTCGAATAGGATCACAATCATTACTTCGATGAATTGAATATGAAAAGGAAGACCCTCTTACCGATATGTTTTCCTGATATGCGGAGCAGTCCATGAAAAAGAAAAAGAAACAGTCCCTTGTTTTGTCAAAAAAGAATTCTGCGTCCTTATCGATACCCAAAACCTTGATCAATAAAGAAATACCGTTCAGATTTCAGGGAG
The DNA here is from genome assembly GCA_016930085.1 of Spirochaetales bacterium. NCBI lineage: Bacteria > Pseudomonadati > Spirochaetota > Spirochaetia > Spirochaetales > Spirochaetales bacterium. The sequence continues at coordinate 49,381 of JAFGHO010000083.1, read as the reverse complement.
AAAATCTTCGTTTTTACCTTTCCCAATCTCTTTTCAGCAGTTTTGATATCGACAGGGGAACCAGACTCCTTCTGAAAACGATCGCCCAGCACGTGGATATTTCATCGTATGAAACATGTGCAGATGTGGGCTGCGGCATCGGTGTATTGGGACTTTCCGTGAAAAAGAAATATCCGCACCTACAGGTAACGGGGATCGACCGGGATGCCCTCGCCGTTTCCATAAGCCGCCTTAATGCGACACTCAATAATGTAAAAGACGGGGTGTGTTATAAAGGAGGACTGGGACTGGAAAATGCGGAAAATGAAAATTTTGATATGATCATATCGAATATCCCCGCAAAAGCAGGAAATCCCGTCATCCGATCAATGATAGCACGCTTTTGCCGTTCACTCAACGAAAAGGGGTGCGCCGCTTGCGTCATTATTCAAAATCTTAAAGGTATTGTCGAAGATGCGATTGCGGCATGCGGTTCGGAAATCCTTTATACGGAAGAGACGAAGGATTACAAGGTCTTTCATTTCACTAAAGGTAAAAACTCCTCAACACCGGCCGTGCCCGATGACGGAACCACGTTACGTCCCTATATACGGGACAATGTTTCATTTGAATACCATGAAACAGCATACACGCTGGATACTGTTTTCAACATCCCGGATTTTGATACACTGAGTTACGGTACGCGTATTGCCATGGATATTCTCTACAGGGAACACATTGCAGGGAGAATCCTCATCTGGCGGCCCGGTCAGGGACATATCCCCCTTTTTCTACGGGAATATTATAATAAAAGTGTTACACAATATATCCTTGCAGGACGCGATCTTCTCGAACTCGAGATATCCCGCCACAACCTTCTCACGAATGATAACGTCGGCGTATCGATCTTCCTGCATCATTTTCCGACAGTTCATTCACTCTCGGAAATATGCGGAGAACCGGTCAACCATATCATATATTTCCCGGAAGCTGATTCCGCCGTGACGCCGTATGACGACCTATCCCCCATCCTTGAAAATATTCTCGCTCCGGACGGATCGCTACTCGTTACCGGGAAAAGTACGCCTTTGTATAGAATCAACAAACACCTCAGGCATTTTTCCGTTGTAAAAGATAAAAAATATCAGGGGTATCGGGGCCTTCTTTTAAGAAAAAAACCTTCCCGGCCGCCATCAACCCCGCATCATGCATCGCCGTTGTCGTGAGGAGATGATTTTTGCGATTTTCTCTCAAACAGGCTTTGATTCGTACTCGAAAAAAATCCGAAAAACGCATAATGGACGATACACGGAAAAAAATTGACAAACGGGGAAGGATTCATTTATAATAATGTTGATGCGTACAACCATACAATTAATCGATTATTGCCTTCGGAAGGGCGGATGTGACGAATGCCTGCCGGGTATGGGAGTAAGTCGTCTGTAAAATACTTCCCGGGGAGGGATTGATGGAAATTACAAACGGGCATGTATCGCCAAACAAATCAAATAACATAAAGAAAGCGAAGGAATCATCGAACATGAATGAAGTGACAAAAAAGGGAAAAACAGGAACGTCCGATAATATCATACGGCAATCGAATCAGCACTTAACGGAAACAGCCGCAAAGGCCAAAAAACTGCTTGCTAAAGAAGAGGCCGTTTTGGCCGGTCTGGAAAATATCGAGGTCGTTCTCCTTTCACACCACCATGACAAGGGAAGTAATGAATCCTATATCGATGAAATAATCGATAAAACACGATTCAATAACGAGAAGGTACTCGATAAATACAGGAAGACAATCACGGATGCGATTACCCGTCATGATATTTCACTTATCCGAGCACTTAAAAAAAAGTCCATGAAAAATCTCGGTGAGTATTCACAGGCAATAGAAAGAACAAAAATAATACAACAGAATATGAGATCGTTAAAAAGTGTTTCGGAAACCGAACATCCCGATCAACTAATACGAAAAACCATCGCTTCAATTAAAAAAGAAGGGGTTCCCGATTTTTTCCTTCCACCGCGTCAAAGAATTGAAGACCTTTTAAAGGACTGAGGACGCTATTTTTTTTCTTCCGCGAGTTCTTTCTTCCACCGCGATATGGCGGTGAGTGCCTCAAGCGGAGTGACCGTATCGATATCGAATCCTTCTATTTCCCTGATGACCAGCTCCGATGACGAGAAAAGCATTGATTGCTTCATGACTGGTTCACGAACCGTTTTATTCCCGGCCACTTCACGTTTACCGCATATTTCATGAAGAATGTCCTCGGCCCGATCGATCACCTCTTCCGGAAGTCCCGCGAGCCTTGCCACATGGATTCCATATGAATTGTCGGCCGGACCTTTTTTTACCCTTTTTAAAAAAACAATATCTTCTCCCCTTTCGAGGACACTCATCGAATAATTGACAAGCTGGGGATGAACAATAGAGGTAAGTTCATGATAATGGGTTGCAAACAGTGTTTTTGCGTGTTTGCGTGAAAGGATATACTCGGTGACCGCCCAGGCAATGGATAGCCCGTCGTTTGTCGATGTCCCCCTTCCCACTTCATCCAGTATCAGAAGGCTTTTATCCGTCGCGGAACGAAGAATATTAGCAGTTTCATTCATTTCAACCAGGAACGTCGATTCCCCGCGCGCGAGATTATCCATCGCCCCGACCCTGCAGAATATTTTATCCACGATACCGATAACCGCCTCATCGGCCGGGATAAAACAACCGCAATGCGCCATATGGACGATAAGGGCGACCTGACGTAAAAATGTCGATTTTCCCGCCATATTCGGCCCGGTAAGGAGGATGAACAAGCCTTCCTCATCGCTCATCGTGATACTGTTCGGAACAAACGAACCGGACCTCATATGCGCCTCAACCACGGGGTGCCGGCCGCCCTTTATTTCAAGCGACGCTTCGTTCTTCAAGACCGGTCTAGAAAATCCGTAAGTCGTCGCCGAGAAGGCAAAGGAATGCAGCACATCCAGCTTGGCCACCGAATCAGCCAGATCCAGAAGCATGGATATGTTATCCTTGACCCGATCTCTTATCCCCAGAAATAGTTCCTTTTCGAGACTGACAATCCGCTCGGAGGCCGAATTGATCTCCGACTCCTTTTCAACCAATTCATCCGTCGAAAATCGCTCCCCGGACACAAGTGATTGGCGCCGTATGAAATACTCAGGAACTAGATTCAAATTCGATTTCGTTACTTCAAAATAATACCCGATTATTCGATTATAGCGTAATTTAAGCGATGAAATCCCCGTCTTCTTCTTTTCTTTTATAAGCAGTTTCTGAAGCACCTCACGTACGTTTTCGGTGAGTTCCCGCAGGTTATCGAGTTCCTTATGATAGCCTTTTTTGATAAGGTTTCCTTCAGTAAGAAGAATAGACGGTTCTTCGGCAATCGATTCACTGATAATACCGATTATTTCTCTACCGCCCGCCACAAGGGGTCCGATCGCCTTATTGATGTGTTCCATTGCTTTAAACGGTGATAAAAGATCAAAGATCGAAATGATCCCTTCCAGTGAAAACCGAATACTCAGCAGGTCTTTTGCATGTGCTTTTTCCGTGGCGATTTTAGCCGAAATACGTTCAAGGTCGAGGATTCGGCCGAGGAGATCCCTGAGTTGCGATAAAAGCATCTGATTTCTGTATAATAGCCCGACGCTGTCCAACCTCGTTTCAATCTCTTTTTCATCGACAAGGGGGTGCAGTATCCACTTTTTCAGTCTTCTTGCCCCCATCGACGTTTTTGTGAAATCAAGGACTTCAAGCAGGGTATATCGTTTACTTCCGTCCTGGAGATTACTGACCAGTTCGAGATTACGCTGTGTGGATTCATCGAGGCAGACAAATGAAGCGTCGGTGATAATCTCGATCGACCGGATATGGGGAAGCATGCTTTTTGAGGTCTGACGGATATAATCAAGCAGCACGCCGGCAACCGGAATCAGGGCTGAATCCTCCCGAATACCGAATCCTTTCAGATTTGACACCCCCAATTGATTCTTGAGAATCGTATGATTCGCATCATAATCAAAACTCCAATCCGGATATCGGTTGACAATCAGCCCTTCACGCTGAAATAGAATTCTGCTTATGCGGTCGTCTTCTTCGACCAGGGCTTCGGAGACAATGATTTCTTTCGGAGACAGGCGAAGGAGTTCCTGTTTTAGACGTTCCACGCGTTCATCCGGAGAAAAATTTCCCGCAAAGAACTCCGCGGTTGAACAATCGATATAGGCTATGGCATACTCTCCCTTGTACCGGCCGATTGATACTATATAATTGTTTTCATTCCGTTCAAGCAGATTTTCGTCAATGACTGTCCCCGGCGTAATCACTTCGACGACTTCCCTTGTTGCAATTCCCTTGCCGGGTTTCGGAATATGAGTCTGTTCGCAAATCGCTATTTTTTTTTGCGCTTTGAGGAGTTTCGCGATATAATTCTGTGCGGCATGATAGGGAATGCCGCACATGGGAATATCGTTTCTTTTTGTGAGGGTAATGTCCAGGATTTGTGACGCTTCTTTCGCATCCTGCTCAAACATTTCATAGAAATCACCAAGACGAAAGAAAAGGATAGTATCCCGGTATTGTTCCTTTATTTTTTTGTACTGTCGCATCATTGGGGTTGCCGCGGTCATCCTGTATGCATTATATTTTAATTAATAAAGGAGTACAATATGGAGATAGAAAGAATTGATCAGATACCCGTTCAACCGCTCGAGCCGCCTTTACCCCCGGAAGAAACCATTACGCAACCCCCCCCGGAGAATACCGCAACCATTTCGGAAACGACGACACCGGTTCCGGAACCTCAACGGGTTGTTGACTTATTGGCGTGAAACAGTGTAGAATGTTCGAGAAGTATCAAAAAGATATTTCAAACAGGCGACCGGATGAAAAACTCTATATTTTATACAGAAAATAACAACAAGTTATTTATCAAAGCCAAAGGACATATAACGGCGCAAATTTGTTTCGGGTTGAGACAACGGGTTTTCAGACGTCTTGAGGAAAAACCTGAAATAAGAGATATTTACGTGGATCTTTCTCACTGTGAATATATGGACTCCACCTTCATGGGGCTTCTTATCGGTTTCAACAAGAAATTTTACAACCTCTACAGGCGAAAACTCTGCGTCATTCACCCCTCACAGGAATCACTTTCTCATTTCGCCGATCTGGGCCTTGACAAGATTCTTTCCTACAGTGAACGGGACATAACCTTTCCTGAATCGATGGAAACGATATCGCAGAAGGAAAAGATATCGCCCGAGTTCATTCTCAAGGCGCATGAAAATCTTATTGAAATTTCTGAAGATAACCGTAAAAAATTCAAAATCGTTAAAGAATTGCTTTCAAAGCAAATAAAGGAAAAAAAAGGAAACGAAACGTCTGGAAATCCGAAATAACGTTGATTTTTATTCTTTATATTTCAGTGACTGAAGATAATTTTCCAGTAAAATCGATGCAGAAAGCGAATCAATCCTTTTCTTTGAATTCTTTTGTTTTACACCGCACTCTTTCAAAATGGATTCCGCTATTTTACTCGAATATCGTTCATCCCATAAAACAACCGTTATATTCTTTTCCTTTAATTTGTCTGCGAGTTTTCGAGATTCCTCACATCCCTTACCTTCCCTGCCGTCTTCTCGAATCGGAAGTCCGATGATGACGATATCGACGTCTTTTTCTTTCACGATGGATTCGATCGTCCTCACAAGATCTTCATCCGTTGAAAAATGAACCATATCATAAGGACTGGCTATCATTTTCAACGGATCGGAAAGCGCAAAACCGACCCGCTTTGTTCCAAGATCGATCGATAAAGCCCGTGCCATTACTCTCCCCTGTTTTTTATCGTGTCATCAATTCTTCGATCACCAATTCCGTGATATCAATCTCCTGTGTATAAAAATAAATTTCAGACGAATCGATATCGAGTATCAGGGAAAACCCCTGCTTGAGTGCTACCATTTCGATCTTTTCGATCAATTCTTCCAGATACTCGTCGGAATAATAAAGCTTTTTTAATTTCTCTTCGATTTGTTGATTGGTTATTCGTATATATTCACGCAGATGTTCTACTTTACGCTTTTTCTCCGATTCAAGCCGAAAGCCCAGATCGTAATTATTCGCCATATTCGCTTCGAGTATCTGTTTCTCTATATTCTGGATATCCTTTTTTACCTGCTCGATATATTTTTCGTTTTTTTCTTTTTCCTCCTGCAGATCACGAAATGCCTTCGAATCCCTGAAATAAGTCTGTGCAATCTTTTTGATATTGACGACTCCCACTTTCGGCATGTTCTGGTTTGCAAAAAGCGTGATTCCAATGAGAAAGAAAACCAGAGATAATACACAATATCGTGCCACCCTCATATTTTTCATATCGAAACCTCCCCTGCCAATTTATTATATTCTTCAGGTCATAACAACTAAAAGAAACCGGGTTGCGTAATTGCCACGACAAAACGCAGACTCAACGGATCAAAGAGTGGAATTTCACCCTGTTCCCAAATGACCCGGTCGTCTTCAAATCTGAACCGCTGACAGAAATAGAGACGGATTGGAAGGCCGGGCATTATGACACGCAACCCGGCACCGAAACTGAAAAGGTAATTATCGAGTATTGAAAAATCAGCCTCATCACGATTGTCCCACATGGAAGCGGCATCAAAAAACCACGTCCACCAGAGTAACTGCTTTACCAGCGGATGCCTGAGTTCGAGAGAAAAATCAAGCAGGGCCTCGCCGTTTCTTCTGAAAGGCCAACCGCGCGCGACATTCATCCCGTCAATCCATAATTTTTCACGTTCGGTCGCCTCATAGTTGTCCATGAGACCGAACCAAGGATCGAGCATGAACGAGGCTGAGGCATGAAGCGCCAGTACCGTTTTAAAATCAAAGTCTTCGGATACCGGAATATCAAAAAGCGTTACAAAGGCTTCGGCTTTTGAGATGGTTTTCGTATAATTTCTTTTGCCCCAGAAACCCGAAAATATAAAGGATTGTGCCAGGTAAAAGCCCGATTCCGGATTATAAAAAATATCACGCGTATCCCAGCTTAATGTATTACCCCACGTATTGATGAAATTCCATTGTTCGAGATTCTCCCTCACTGTTTTGTTGTAATGTCTGTACTTCTTCGAATCATACCACACGTAGGAGGCGTTTGTCGTGAAACTCGTGCTGATACCGAATTTTCCAAGAAGTGTTCTGAAATAGATACTCGTATTTGCGCCGAGTTCGATATCGAGAGAATCATACTCCATGAGTGAAAGCTCGTTTGTATCGATTCCTTCCCTGATCGCATCGGTATACTCTTCCTCGCTCGTGAAAGGATCGGGGATATCCTTATCGGTAAAAAGAGGAGGAGCGATATCCTGGAAGGCGTTCTGGATCAGCGAATGATACAATGAAAATTTCAGACCGCCTCCCCAGCCCTTACCGAAGAGGTAATTGTCCTGATACCGGAGTGCCAATCCCTGTTTGATCGGCGAGGCCTCGAGATCAATCCCCACTTCAACGCCCAATCCCAGGAAATTTCTGTCCGACCACCCGAATTGTCCGGATATCGGGAACTCCGTCCCGGAAAATGCGAGACCCATTTTAAAATCCGCCCAACTCATTTCTTCCACATTGATGATCAAATCCATAAGTCCTTCATTACTGCCCGGCATGGGCTGCGGCTGAATATTTGAAAAATATTGCAGATTGTAGAGGTTGAATATTCCCTGACGTATTTTCTCCGCGCTGAAAATATCACCGACTTCAAAGGGAAGTTCCCGTTCGATAACATAATCCTTGGTCTTGTCGTTTCCGACAATGAGGATATTTTCAATATGGGCCCTGTCTTTTTCGATAATACTTATCGTATATGAAATGATTTTATTCGTATCATCCTTTTCGGGCCGCTCGCTGACACTGTTATGAATGTAACCGCTGTCGGCATAGAATGATCTGATCGCCTGGACGTCCATCTCCCATTGCACTTTATTGAAAACCTTTCCGGGTTTTTGTTTGATCAGCTTTTTCAAATCTTCCGTCGGAAATATATTGTTTCCCTCAAATGTCACATCGCCGAAAAGAAATTGCTCGCCTTCCTTGATGTAAAAAGTGAGAATAAGGTAACTTCTGCTTTTTTCCTCGTTCTGCTCGACCGTCTTCTCGACTCTCTCGACTTCGGCATCGATATAGCCTTTTTTATTATAATAATCCAGAATCTTTATTTTGTCATCAGCGAGATTATTTTCCTTGAAAACACCATTATGGAAAAAATCCTGTTTTTTCGATACGAGTTCTCCGCGGAGGGTGTTGTCGGTAACAAAATCGTTTCCGGAAAAAAGGATTTCCTTGATTGTCGTTTTAAAACCCTCATCAATATCAAAATAGACAATGATGACATTTTTCTCGTCATCCTTTTCGATTCTGCTCGATACCGCCGCTTCGGTAAAGCCTTTCTCTATATAAAAGCTTTTTATTGCTATTTCATCTTCACGCACCATAACCCTGTTTTCAAAGTCCCCCCGCTTTGTCTGAACATTATCGAGGATTTCATTCCTGGTAACCGCCTTGTGGCCGGTTAACCTGATATCGGCAACGATGGGTTTTTCCTCGACGTGATATTCGAGGATAACCGTTGTCTTGTCTTCATCACCGGGGACCTCCACGAGCTGGATATCATTAAAATATTCGAGTTCATAGAGTTTTTGATCGATTTCATAGAAAATATCCTTGGTAAAATTTTTACCGACGAACTCTCCTACAATCGGTTTCAAATCATTAATGTTGACATGATCGAGCCCGACGAATTTTATATCGATGATCGTTTTTTCAAGATACCATTCTTCTTCCATCTCCTCGGCCATGAGGGGGGATACGGTAAAAAACAAAGCCATGAGAATCGATACTATTTTCACGGCATTGTTGCCGAACGCCATGCAACAAGAACCTCCCGCCTTCCTCCGGATGGATAATCCCGCCTTTCCCGGGACGGACGACATATCCCTGATCAGTGCCATATTAACTCCTTAAATCCTTTTTCTTAATATTTCCAATTCCACTCCAGCTTTATTATATTATCTGTCAGATAAAAAAAGAGATCATCAAGGTGTTCCTGATCGGGACTGAACGTCCACTCCAGAAGGAAAAACGGAGTGGGCCATTCCAGACTGATTTCAAACTCAGGTTCGACCCCGAAAAATCCACTGCCGAATAAACTGTCAGAGGAATAATAATCTACTTCCGTAAGTCTTACAAGACCGGTGACGAATAAATCATCTCCGACATACTGTCCTATAGTTATGGTCGTATTGTCAAGATACTTGCCCAAAGAAATTGTGTATTCTTCATCGACGGGCTGATCATCGATAAATTTATCGCGCACCACATTTTCGATAATTTGTGTTCGTATTGAAAAGAGATCGACATTAAAAAGTTCTCTCACCGTTTCTTCGAAACTCCTGAATATACCGATCTCCCCCAGCACCTCGCTCGAAAGCAAAACAACGGAAAGACCGAATCCGCTTTCTTCGATCCGTTCTTGAATCGATTTGCCCAAAAGGGCAAAAATTTCCGTTTCCGTTCTCGATGGAATGGATTCAAAACGTGGAGAAAACTCACTCAGCTTATTGTTTTCCGCGATCAAAAAAATCTGCACCTTCTCCTCAGTTTCATTATCAATCTCCCAGATTTCGGCCCGAACGGTCACCGTCGGATCGATATCTTCAGGATCAAATACGTTAAAAACAATATTACCCGACTTCAGGTAGAAGTTTCTGTTGAAATAGAAAACCTCACCGCCTTTTATCCCGGCAGACCCTCTCATGACAAATCCCGGCATAATGACGGGGTAATCCCTGTGTGTTTTTAGGGATGCCACCTGTTCGTCTTTTTTAAACAACTCCCAAATTTCCCGATATTCAGTCTCACGACGCTCGAACATGTTTTCCAGGTCTTTCGACTCGATTTTTTCGTTTGTCGTATTGTACGAAACAGTGACGGTCGAACCTTTTGTAGAATAACACCGCAAAACGGGAAAAGTTACGGTTGGCCAGTCAAATTCTACTTTTCTCCCGCTGGTCAACGCTATATCGGTAATAAAATCGAACTCGAGATCCTCATCCTCCTGCTGCTCCGGTTCATCCCGAAGCATAACGGTACTGTAACTGGCCTCGATATCACCCAAAACAATTGCCCGTTCTGTGTCGCCCAATACCTTGATCGAGCCGATTCCATAGCCGTCGACAAAGGCAGGTCCGAAATTATGAACACAATAGATGCCGATGTACTCATCGGAGGAGAAATTGAGATAATATTGTGTAGGAAGCCAATGATCGATCGTGAAAATCGCGCGGGAAACCGAAACATATCCGCTTCCTACCTGGACGGTCTTGTTGTCGAGAATGAATTGTTTGTCATTGAAGTAAAGATCGACATCAAAGGGCTCCGTATCATATTTACTGAGGAAAAAGGACAATCTGACATTTTCCGCACGGGCGGTGCCGGAGAAAAGTGGATCTATGAAAAAACCGCTGATTGCGATATCATTCCCGTAAATACTCCCCCGGGTAAATTTGATAATATCCTCGCCAAGGATAACATTCAAAACGGAGGTATCGATCCAGATATGTTCGATCGCGGCATCGATATTCTTGTCGATTATCTTACCTTTAGCATATCCCTGAATGGGAAAAGGTTTCACGATCGTGAACTCAAAATCACCGTTTTTGGCAATAAATCCTGTAAAGACTTCCTCCGGCCCCCCCTTTACTATCAGGCCGTCGGGCTTTCTGGTAAAGGATAACGACCATGGATCAAATGAATCGTTATCCACCGAAATATCGGAAAGCCCGACCGTACTCGACATCTCCTGGTCCAGGAAAGTAAAAATATTGGCTCGCTTATCCATATTAACGACATTTCCGGCGAAAACAAAATTACACTGTATATCCTTTCTGAAATAATCTCCGATATAATGACCTGTAAATGAGAAATCTCCCTTTGTCCTGTGGAATTCTCCCGTGCAGCGTGTGATTTTGTTGGAAAGAAAGGATAATGAGAGCGATTCGACTATCAGCTTGTTTTCCTTTAATACAATCCGGGTCTCGAGACCGACATGATCGCCGATGAGGCTTCCCTTGACAAGATTACAATCGATGATTGTCTCGATATCGCCGAGCGGCCCCGTTACCGCTACTTCCCCGCTGAAAGAACCGGAAAACAGAAATTTCCCTATCCGTTCTGCCGGTGAGTTGTCGAAGACAAGCCTGAAATCAAGGATCTCCTTTTCAAATGTCACCGACAACGAATACTGCTCACCTGTTGCCGCGCCCTCGAGATAAAAATCACCGGAGATCCCCTCTTCGCCTTCGACGGAAAAAAGAATTTCGCCGCTGCCGGATAATTCCGAAATTCCGTCCTTGTAATTTATCGCCGATACATACATCTCGTCATTATTGAGAACAAAAGCACACTCACACACATTGGTGCGAGACATAAAAAGGGGAATGTCATAGAAAATCGTATGGGGAGAAACGATCTGCCACTTTCCCTTTGCCGGAAAGATGCCGTTCATCGTAAAGGCAAGATAGACGGTGGTGTCTTTTTCCGCTTTGACGGGAATCGGTATTTTGAGTGCCTTTGCCGAAAACAAAATATCGGCATTTCTGGAAAAAATAAAGGAGGCGGTGAAACCGTAATTTCCCGCGACGTGCAGGGTTTTTCGCGGTGTGTAATACCCTGAAAAGCTATAGGGAATCCCCTCGACCGAAATCGATGATTGAAAGGAAAATCCCCCGGTGTTTCCAAACTCGGCTTTCAGATAAGCTTCAATCGCGTAATTCTCCCAGTCGGCGGTGAAGTCCTCGACAAACGCCTCTTTATTGTTTCCCTTCAACACCATACTCAGATAGTTTTTATCATTCTTCTTATCCTGTACGATGAATTGATCCGTTTCGAACCTGAAATCTTCAAAATCAGTCCATAAGGTAAACTCCGAACTCAGATAGTATCGTTGTAAAAACTCGTACCGCCCCTGCGAAAATGCGTTATCCTTGATAAAGAGTTTGTAGATGTGGGAGACCGGGATGGATGATAATTCTCCGTAAAGCTCAAGCCCTGCAGCATGATCAAGGGTCAACGTACCCCACGAGGAAATCGTATTCGTATAGGGCGTTTGTGAAAACGATGTCTGCAAACGAAAGAAAAACGAATCGAATCGCGGAAAAATATCGAGGACAAAAAGATCGAACTCACTCGCCCCGACAGTCAGCTTTGTTCCCCGCAAACTCAGGCTTTCTTCGCTTCTGTCAAGCTTGAAATCTGCCGAAACGCGTTTATCCTCGGCCACCTTTACATTGACCAGCCGCAGGAACCCTTCCGGGAAAAAGTTTCTGAAAAGGACATTTCCGGTAAAATCGATTCTGCCGAGCCGGGAGTTGACGACGAGTGGTTCGAGAAATACTTTTTCTTCATCGCCGTGCAGCCGGGCCGAAACCAGAATCCCGGGCGGCAGGGAGGGATGATTCAATCCTATATCCGCGCTCAATTCATACGTGACATGCGGGTCTCCAAGGCTGACATCGAATGTCCCGGATGAAGTGATGGCCGATGAAAGCCATTGATTGAACGGCTCCCATGGTCCGGTGAAACGGAACATGGTCTGCGGCTGGAATTTTTCCGTTTTAAAATTAAACGTCAACGTACCGGTATTGAGATCCGCAAAGAGATGCAGATCGATCGGGGATTTATCCTGAATTTTTCGAACATCGATCAGGTTATCGTCAAGGGTGATCTGCAGGGTCTGCCGCTGAAAGGAAATCGTATCGGTCGAGAAATGAAGGAATTTCACGATAAAATCGGCTCCGCTGAAATCACGGTCGAAGCTTCCTTTTGTTTTCAATTCCATATCGAACGAATGCGGACCATTCTCATCGGTTATCACAATCGTCGCGACTCCCTTTTTGATATTCAGCTGGTAGGCCTGGGCGATACTGTTTATTTCAAAGAACAGATGCGTAAAGGTTATCTCGGCATTTTCCGTATAGAGATGAACGCTGACATTGTTGCCCGTGATTCTGAACAGATAATTCGAGGAGGTGAGTCTGGAAAGGAGATTTTTCTGTAATTCTCCCGCTTCATTGCCGGAAGCATTCATCGGATTGAATTTGAAAAGGGTATTGGATATATTTATTTCCGAAACCGCAGCCAGGGGATCATTTGAAAAAAGCAGGACGAAAAGATTATACATCACCCTCACCCTTTTCAATCTGAATAGTTCTTCCTCGTTGTTTCGTATGCTGTAGATTTTCAGGTCGCGGACTTCAAGATACATGAAAACCGACGGTGAAATATTATCATAGCTGATTTTTCTTCCAAGCTGTAATTCCAGATAGTGGAGTATATCCTCTTTGAGTACTTCCATTCGTATCGTCAGTTCATTATCGACAAAACGATATATGAGTGTGGCGACAATCGTCAGCCCGACAAGTATGAGTATTTCTATTCCCCTTCTCAGCCAGGAAGTTTTTTTTGTTTTCAATGCCTTTTCAGTCACCTGCTTTGCCGTGACGTCAATCGGGAACGCCGGAACGTCATCTCAAATTTACGGCTCCTCATGATTATCACGCAGTATCATCATTAAGAAAATATATACAATTTTTCACATTTTATCATTATGCCGATACAAAAAAACAAAAATAACCGGACGGCCTTTCTGAAAGTTAAATGCGTATTTCCCTATTAATAATAATGACGTTCTTTTATAATAGTTACATCTATTTCCGTTTATTGCCGTCTTTCTCATCCGGCAGCACCCCCGTGCGCGATTGATCAGAGTTCTTCTTTTTTAATCCTCCTGATCTCGATACGCTTTATACGCCGTTCATCGCTTTCCAGAATGGAAAAGCCCAGCCCTTTATCGGTAAAGGCCGTTCCGGCCCTGGGTATTTCACCGGTTTTGAAACAGATATATCCGCCGACCGTATCATAATTACCTTTTTCGATGCGTATTCCCGTCTCCCTGAAAAGATCCTCGAGGTCGGTCGTACCGGAGACATGAACGACATTCCTGGAAATAATGGAGATATCGATTGCCTGGCTTCTGTGTTCTTCCGGTATATAACCGACGATCTCGGCAGCGATATCGTTTTTTGAGATCATACCGGAAATACCGCCGTATTCATCGACGAGAAAAACCACTTCTTCATTCTTTTCGATCATGGCTTTAAGGAGATCCGGAATCTTTTTTGTTTCCGGGTAATAAATCGCCTTCTTCATTATATCATTGATCGACGTCGCCTGAACGGTCAATGCCGTATCCATGTCGATGATTCCGACGACATTATCGGCGCGTTCGAGAAACACGGGGATAAAACGGGATTTTCTTTCAGTATAAAACATGATGATTTCCCTGATCGACGAGCCCCTGCTGCATACCGGTACTTCATGAAAAGGCACCATTACTTCACGGGCCATTGTTTCTTTGAAATCAAAAATATCATCTATTATTTTTTGACCCGTTATCTGCATACCCGATTCCCTGCAAATGAGTTTCATCAGTAATCGAAGATCTTCCCGGGAACGCGGCAACCGCTTCACGGATCGTTGACGGAAAACAAAAAGCATGAACGCGACGATCCTGTTAAGGAAAAAGGAAAGGGGAATGAAAAGGATATAGAAAACAGTGAGAAGCGGTGCAATGCGAACACTCAGACCGTCTGCGTGCTGCCTGAAAAACGATTTGGGAATAATTTCGGAAAAGACAAGCAGGACGATACTCAAAAGGAGGCTGCCCGGCCAGGATAACCAGAGGGGATAACCCATTCGTAAAAAAAGACTCTTCAACAGAACCGTCGCACTCACCACCGCGATATTCGTCCCGATCAGTGTCGTCGAAAGAAGCCGTTCGGGTTTTATGAGAAGATAATGGGCCGCCCGGGCGTAGAGAAGCTTTTTCTCTTTTTTTATAAACAGGGAAAGCTGATCCGCGGCGAGCAGGCCTGTTTCAAGGCCCGCGAAAAATCCCGCCATCACGATACAAATGACGATACCGGTGATTATCATGCTTCCTTTCCTTTTCCGGCCTCGAGGCGGACGATTCTGTTCTTCCCCGCCTTTCTGACGGTAAAGCGTATTCCCGACACATCGAGGGAAACTCCCTGTTCCGGAATTTCTCCCAGTTTTTCAATAATCATTCCCGATATCGTTCTGCTTTCCGAAGGGAAAGAGACCCCGAAAAAATTCTCGAGGGTCTCTATTTCAATCGATCCGGGTATGGAAAACAGGTCGTCCCCGATACGGAGAATCGAATCCTTTTCCGATGAATAGAAATAATCCAGCAGATCCTGGACGATCGTCTTGAATGTGACGATACCCGAGGTACCGCCGAACTCATCGATCACAAGGGCGACTGCACTGTTCGAATGCCTCAGTTCACGGGTCAATTCTCCGAGATTTTTCGACCCCGGAACCGAGTAGTACGGCCTTACAATCGATTTCAGGACAGCGCCGCCTTCATCGGGATAGACATTATATTTTAACGGCAGCAAATCCTTTATTTCTATATATCCGACAGGGTGATCGAAATCATTTTGATAAACATATAAAAACGAACCATCCAGTTTCGCCTTGCCCTCGGAAATAAGTGAGAATATATGCCCGATCTCAGTTGAGATATCGATTCCCCGGATCTCCGTCCTGGGAATCATGACATCGGCCGCGGTCTTATCGATAAAATCGAGATACGATTCAAGTATATCGAGTTCGTATTTTGTGATAAGCCCGCCCTGAAATCCGACTTTCATGGCAAATCCGATAAGGGCCTTTTTTTTTGTATCGTCTTGCGAGTTTTTTGCCGGCAGACTCATCAGGATCTTTGATCGCATGAAATTGAATATACAGGTGAGTGGTAAAAAAAGTTTCGTAAAAAACGACAACGGAATAAGGGAAGATTGCGCAAAGGCGAGTGGATGCCGGATCGCCAGGTTTTTGGGTGTCATTTCCCCGAAAAGAAGAATAATGAGTGTCATCACCACAACGGAAAACAACTCCGAATCCATAAACGGGATACGTTCGACAATCATCTCCGAAAAGGACAGCGCGAATATATCAGTTGCGAAAATATTGACGATCATGTTTCCGGTAAGAATGGTGACGAGTATCCGGTCGGGAGAAGAAAAAAAGAGTTCGATGACGGATTTATTCCATTTTCCTTTTATCCCCCTCAATTTTTCCCGTTCCAGGCTGTTCAATGAAAAAAAAGCCGTCTCTGTTCCGGAAAAAAAAGATGAAAGGATCATAAAAAGGACGAGGAGTATCAAAGAAACCAGAAAATCGATTATATTACCCTCTTCCATACCGGTTTCTACACAAAAATAATCAAGCACATGAATTATTCAGGATAGAATATTTTTACGATGATTGCAACAGTTTTCATGACATTGCCAGTATTTCAGAGGCGGCGAGAATGACGGGACCGATTCCATGAATATCATTGACCGGCCGGGGGCGTTTGTAATAATAATGCAGGTCGCCTCCGATGCACGTTCCGGTACTTGTCCCAAAAACCGTTCCGTCCGGCCCGATGACCGATTCAAGGCCTTTCCAGCCGTTCCGTGCGTTTGTTTTGAAAGATTCATCGACGTACCCAACGTTGATCGCGCGGGCGATCGCGTAGGTGAGCATCGCGGAGCATGATGTTTCCGGAAAGGAGTCTTCCCTGTCGAGGAGTTGGTGCCAGAAGCCCCCGGTATCCTGATATCGCACGATACCCTCTATTTCCTTCCGGAATATCGAAATCAACCGGGGGCGATCGGGATGTTCTTCGGGCAGCCTGTCGAGGAGGTCAACCTGTGCGAGGAGTATCCATCCGTTTGCGCGTCCCCAGAACGCAACACCCGGCTTCCCCGTATGAGAGAACCAGCAATGGCGGCAGATGCCCTTCCCGCCGTCGAAAAGGTGGGAATGAAAGTTGAGTACCTGGATGACCGCTTCATCAAAAAACCGCGCCAACCCCTCCAGTTCACCCATGCGGGATAAAAAAGAGACACTCATATAACAATCATCTGCCCAGATCGTGCCGTAACAGGGAAAATGCCTGACGAATGTACCGTCCTTGAGGCGGTGCTGTTTGTTCATGATATGATCCGCCGCGCGTTCGATATACTTCCTGTAGCGTTTCTGTTTGTCATATCGATATATCTCGATAAGGCTTGCCCCCATCGCACCGCAATCATCCAGTTCCTCGATAATATAATGCTGAGCAAAAGGGTATACCCATTTTTTATCACCTTTGTATTTTTTTCTGAAATACCCGGCATGATCGAAGCAGAACGCGATATTCTTGTCCGGAAACGACCGATAGGTGGCGTCCTTTACCGCCTCCCCTGCTTTCCTCATGCCGATATTGAGCACCCCGTTCCAGTACCGCCAATCATTATACGGGCTTTGGAGGGCCAGCGCGGCATCGCGGGGGGCGGACGACGGCGAGTCATACTGCACACCGCTTTCAGGATCGATAAAGCGAAAGGTAGAGGCGGATATCACTGCATCCGCGACCGCCCTCAGGCATCTTTCGACATTGGATTTTCTTCCCGACATCGGTATATGGTAAACAAAAATCATATGATACGGCAAGTACCTGCCGCAATTAATTATCCTCATCTTATCCCTATATACCCGCCATCGCCGGCCGTTACCGAAATTGACATTTCGCCCCGTTCACTATATGCTTTATCCATGTTGTATAAAAAAAAGTGTTCAGAAAAACGTCATATCGGCATTAAAACGGTATCTTCAATATTACATGAGGTGACGATGCCCTCCCACGCTCATCGAAACGTGATTCGTTATTCGCTTAAAACGCTTTTATTTGCATTGTTTATCTGTATCAGCCCGCCGCTTTTATGCGGGAATGATGTTCATCTTTCAAAAACCGCTTTCACATCCGGTGAGAAAACAGAGACGATACTGTCCGTCGGTAAACGCGGGTGGTACAGCATCAGGGTGAACGGTATCCCCCCGGCGTCATTCGCCGTCTGTGACAGGATGTCCGGTACCCTTCAATCACAAACAAAGCAGGAAGGGAAAGAAGGAAGACTCGATATCCTCCTCGATAAGGGTGAATATAAAATCAGGATGAAAAAACAACCGGAAACAACAGGGGACCTTTCCGTCGACGTCATCGAATATACGGAAAAAAACATCATACCCGCAAACCGGTCTTTTCCCCGCATCGAGGATCTCGATTCTTTCGAGGGTGAACTCGACGATCTGGAAATCTATTCCTTCTGGGTGGAAACCGTTGAGGATGAACAGCTCGTGATCGATGCAGCCGGCCGCTCGCTTTCATCCGTTTCCCTTTGGCGTGACGGCTACTGGAAAGAATCATTGCATATATCGGAACACCGTATCGATCCGCGATCCGGGAAACCGTTACACCATTACAATATCACGGCACGGCTTCCGGCCGGGACATACCTTCTCCTGTGTGTGGGCGGAGTAAAAGCAGAATGGCCGGATGATGAGAAAACGTCTCCTTTTTATCTCAGGCGCGGTCTCCGCCATCTGGGCGGTGAAAACTTCTTGGAACTGGAGGTATCCCCCTTTGGGACGGATCACTATCTCGCCTCAGGAAGTGCCTCATTTTTCCAGGCGATACAGGAAGATCGGGAGCCGCTTACATTACGTGTCGATTCGAGCACCGGTTCCATCCATAAAGAATCGAAGCATCCATGGTGTTCCCTGTCGCGGTATTCCCAGCGAGACGACCACATCGTTTCAATCACCGCAAAGCCCGGGCATCGCGTCAGGCTGCTTTTTTTCAACAATAAAAACTCGGTGTCATTTTCACGGGAAGAAGCGGGAAAAAGCTGGTTTATTTCCGGTATGCGATCGATCGAAGGAAAACAACGCCTCGATCTAACCGCTTTTTATTCCGAATACGGGGATCTGAATGAAATCAACATCGTTCATGATGAGGTAATCCGGATCGCGAAAGGCAGACAGTTATACAGACAGATCAATCTTTTAGAACATGCATACGCTTTTCTCGCGGTCCAAACAAAAGGCACCTACCGGATAAAGGAGTTCGGTACGGGGGCGAAGGCGGAATATCGTTTTTATCTCAGCAATGATTCGGAATCACGATACCACGCGCCATTCACGAAAGCAGGCAATCAGGTCGAATTGACGAACGGGTACTATGTATTCGAAATCAGGCCTGTCGAAGCGGGAATCCTTCACTTTGCCGTTTATCACCGTGACGATGAGGGGAAGGTAAAGGCGATCGGCGGGACTATTCCACAGGAACCCGCCAACCAATTCATCTGGCCGCGCCTTTCGGTAAGCGGAAACGAAAGAAACCACACGATTCAATGTAATGAGATACCGGGGGTAAGCACGGCACTGATAAAGCGAGAACTTCCCCTCTCGCTCGACGATCCCCTGCCCCTTTACCTGAATCGCGGCGAATCCGTTACCCTTTCTATCTCAGTCGATGCCGAATCCCTGCTCGAAGTGGAAGGAATCTCCTTTACGCTGTCGATCGATAACAGAAAGGCGGGAAACGCTTTCAGACTCGAAGGAGGCCTGCATAGTCTGACGCTCACGAACACTCTTGATTACGGGGATTATTTTTCACTCAACACCCGGCCTATTCCATTAAAAGCCCCGAAACGGCCCCTTTCCGTCAAAGACCCCGAAACGGTCTATCAGGTACTCACCACAGAACAACCGGTCTATACCGATTTTTCGCGCCGTGAGCTTAAGCCGTACCTTCTGCTCGTTTCGCAGCCCGCCCTCTACCGTATCGAAACCTCGGGCAGACTCGCGACCAAAATAACGATGCGAACACCGGTCAAAACCGATGTCTTCAGTGTTTCACAAAACGGCGTGGGAAGAAACGCGCTCTTTCAAACATACCTGAAACAAGGCACGTATCTCGTGCAGGTCGAAACCCTCGGACAATCGGCGGGCAGATGCGGCATTCACTGCAATAAGACCGGCATAACGGAAGGCGCTACGATCCGTGACGAATCAATCTGCAGGTATACCCTGGAGGGAGACCGGGCGATACGGTTCGGGGTTTCGGTGGGAGAAGCGGGAAATTACCTTATCGAAACGATCGGATTCCAGTCCGATTTTCCATACCGCTTCGAGGAGGAAGGGGGATGGCCCCTGGTTCTTGACGGAAACGGAGCATACAGGGGGTATTGCACACCCGGTGAGTATACCTATTATTCCCTCCCGCTTGATTACCGTACCCGAAGGATTACCTCAATGAGGAAAACGGATCCGGTTGGAGAAAACGAACGGGAAATCGTACTGAACGGCGTGAAAAAAGGGATATGGAACGAAAGGCCGGGCAGACCGCCCGATGTCTATTCCCTTTCGCTTCCCGCCGCAATGACGATCACGATCGATCTTTCGGCCGGGATGAAGGGAAGCATGATCCATCTGAAAACCGAAACACAAATCGCTTTTCCCGGCGCCGAACGAAATACATTCGAATGTGACGGGGGTGAGTACCGGATCGAACTTTCGAGTAATGAAGAAAACAACGCATACCCGTATACCATTACCGTCAGGACGGACCAGCTTGCTCCGGGACTCAGCAAACAGATCACCCGATATCCTGCAACAATCGAGGTGAGGAACGATGAAAAGGGAATCCTTCGCATGTGGAGTTACGGAAAGCCGGATCTGAAAGCCTCCCTCTACAACAGCGACAGATCTCTTCTCCTCGATCGAAACGACGATATGGAACATGACTGGAATTTCGAGATGCTCTCACAATACGATGCGGGCAGTTATCTGCTATATATTGAAAAACAGGACAAGGGTTATGACAATACAAGCACGGTCTTTCTTGACAGAATACGGGAACGAACACCGCTTCAATCACGGAAAAATTTTCCATTAACGGAAAATCTCGTTCTGGGTGAAAACACGATAACGAGGATACCGTTTTTTTCCGGCGCTCGCGGGGGACTCGCACGCATCCTCTGTACCGCGGAACTCACCGTTACCGGAACGCTTTATCAGGGTGACAGACGCTGTGCATCGTTTCAGAACGAGTTGACAATCCCCTTAAAACCGGACCGTCGCTACGACCTCATCCTCTCCCACCGTCTGCAGAAAGATATCGAGGCGACAATCGCCATTGAGCAGGTCGAAACCAAACACCTGACGCTCGACGGGAAGAAGGAGGCGGACATCGACAGGGCATTACGACTCGTCAATACCATGAACACGAGTTTTACGATTTCAGGTGTCCGTAAAGGACTCCTTTTTTCCCCCGGATACGAGGTCCCCGCAGAACCGGTGACCCCGGTCCCATATAACATGATCGAAGATACCGGCTGGATTTTCAATACGAATGACGAACACGGTACCATCGGTATCGAGCCTGTAATAATCAATAAGCCCTCGACCGTCTCATTTCCGTTAAACAGAACGGAACACTCCTTTTCACTCTCCTACTACGCAAACGATATTCTTCTTCTCGAGGCATGGCTGCCTGGGAAAAAAATCGGTCTTTCGGTGGCCGGGGAAGGAGAACGGGCGGCCGCTTCCTACCGGTGGGAAGGAATGGGGATGGACAATGAAAAAACAATGTTCGGGCTGCCAATCAAAGGAGAGTTCCGCGGTCGATTATGGATAGCGGAAGACAGCCCTGCAAGAGAAGACCTCCCCCCCTGCACTATTTCCGCCACATCCTTTGCGCTTCAAAACAAGGAAACACTTCCTTTTTACAGCGAAAAAACGGTTACTCTGGGACCCGGAAACGGATACACGTTCACGCTGACCGCAGAACCGCAGCTCATCCGGCTTCTTTTATCAAAAGGGCTCATCGCCTTTCACTGGGAAAACGGCGGGCCGCGGCAGCTTTATGCCGCGACATCGGCGAATCAAAGCCACATCGTTCCGGCGAACGGCGGAAGCTTTTCAATCGTCAATACGACGGGAAAACCGCTGCTTTTCAGGATTGAAGCATCGCGTGCCGAAGGCGGCCGTGCCGAAGGCGGCCGTGCCGAAGGCGGCCGTGCCGAAGGCGGCCGTGCCGAAGGCGGCCGTGACATCATAACGTGCGTCGATGAGAAGACACGCTTCAGGGAATTGTTTTTGGATCACGGAACACTCAGGCTGACCGTTACTTCGAAAAAACGGGAGGGGCTTCTTTGTGTATCAGGTAATATCGCATCGGCCGTACTGAAAGCGGAAAACGGTATCATCTATCAGGGAGAGATGTTCTCGGACGCGCGCGGGCTAATCACACTTCCGCTTTACAATGGTATCTGTGAAATATACCACAAACCGGGCTGTGTCTTTGTCTGGCAGGCCGACTCATCCGAAGTATACGCCCCCATGGTAAAAAACGCGTTGAACCGCGTGCCTGAACCACTGAAAAACGGGATGATAACCGGCGATGGCCCCGGACTTTTTACCGTCAATGTGAAAACACCGGGATTTCTTCATATCCGGAGCGAACTGCCCGGTACTCTCGCTTTGTTCGACCGCAAAAAACTGCTTTCGATCAACCTTTCCCGAACGGCAACCGGTAATACCCTCTTCCGCAATGTCGAACCCGGCACCTACGGCGTGTATCTCGAATCCGCCGGAGACGGGAAGGAAGCGGGAATGCTCTGGTATTCTTTTCTCGTCCCGCATCGGATTACCGAAAACGGGGACGAGAAAGGCTATTTTATCGGGGCGGGTGAATATCAGGCTTTTGTCTTTTCTGTCGAAAAGGAAGGACTCATCGGGATCGGGATAAGGGGGGAGGCCGACGGGCTCTCCGGGATTCTCTATGACCGGCAATTCGGGATTATTGAAGAGGGGCCCCTTATCTTTCATACCCTTTTCCCCGGCGATTATTACTACCTTGTCTTCTCCGGGGATAAAGCGATTCAATACACGCCAAGGCTTCTCGGAACAAGGGGCTCAAGACAGGATATTCCCCACGATGTTTTGAAAAATTACGGTGCGAGATAAGGAAGGAAACAATGAATACCAGGCATATACCTATTATTATCGTACTCATCTTCATCTGCAACCCCATATTATATTCGCTGGGGGAAGGTGAAACGGCGGATATCCGGTATGGGAAACATCTTCCGGATGACACCGCCGGCCTCACGGCAAACCAAGACTGTCTCGTCCTTCCCGAATCCTTTTTACGCAGCTATGATCCGGTCACGGTATTTTACTCCGAATCACGGGGCCCCGCTTCCGGTGGACCTCTCGATAATCCGGAAGGAATCATTTCAATAACCCCGGATCATCCGGGTGAATACAAATGGCTCGACGACCATATACTCCAGTTTTTACCCGCGATCCCCTGGCCCCCGCTTGCGGAGTTCGAAGTTTCGACCGGCACCTGTACGCACCGCATTGCCACCCTCATGATCCCGCCCAAGCACGTGTCTCCGTCCCGAAGAACGGATCTGGAGCCTTTTTCGGAAATCACCCTTACCTTCGGCGAACGAATCGAACCCCGCGACCTTGCGGAAATGATCACCATCACAATACAGCAGCTGCCCGGCCTCGATGAACAGGAAACACGCTGGATCACGGGAGAGGATATACGGATCAAGGAATTCGACCGGGAAAAACGTTCTTCCGATTCGATATATATTGTCACACTTTCCTCCCCTGTCGAATACGGCAAACGCGCGGTCCTCTCGCTCGATCTTTCACTGAACCCCGCGATCCCGGGCTCGGTTGCCACCTACACCTTCGAGACAAAACGGGAGTTTACGATCGCCGGTATGGGAAGCGGCTCTGTCAAATATCCGATCGCGCGAAACGGCAGCGTTTATTCACTGGAACAGGCGATTAATTGCGGAACAAGAAAAAATCCTCTCTTCATCGAATTCTCTGAAGACTTAGCATCGCCTTCGGTCGAGGAGGTGAAAAAGCTCGTCAAAATCACGCCCGCCGTCCGCAACCTCACCTATAACGCCTACGGGAAAAGAATCATCCTCTACTTTGACGCTGAACGCGAAACACCTTATCAGATGGCCCTCTCCCATATCCCCCTTGAAAGCAGATCGGGACGGCGGCTTTCCTCTTTCGGACAATCGTCGATGTATTTCTATTACACCTCGTTGAGTCCCTCCATACGGTGGCTGCAGGCAAGCGCGATCGTCGAACGGTACGGGCCCCAGTACCACCCGATGACCGGCCGGGCCATGGAAAAAATAGATCTGAGAATCCATAAAGTCAGTCCCCTCGATCTCAATTTCTGGCCGTTTCCCACGAATCCCGTGATCATCGATGAATCGACCCCGCCCAGGATGCCCGGCGAGGAACCGGAATACGGGACACAGATCGCGGAGCAGATCAGGCTTCTCGGCACCCCCCTCATCTCCCGGGTGATATCCCTTCCCATCGATAAAAGCACCTCGAACGCCGATTTCGGTATCGATGTCGCCTCCATGCTCGCAGAAATTTCGGGTCCCGGCGCGCCGGGAACCTATCTCCTCGGTTACCGCGAACTCGAGGGTTCCTCGCGGCGGTATTACGTTAAAATGACCGTCACGGACCTGAGTCTGAGTACGATCGAAGAAGAACAGGGTATCAATTTTATCGTCACATCCCTGAAAACCGGACAGCCGCTTTCCGGGGCCGATATATCGATACAGTCTTACGAAGACAAACAATGGAAAACGATCATCCGCGGATCGACAGACCGGGAAGGCCGGTTTTACTATTCCCATATGGTCGAAATACCGGAACGTATAAAGCGAATCGTTGTATCCCTCGACGGGGATTATCTGGTTTTAGACCCGCAAAATCCGCCGCCCGAGTTCATGAACAATCACTGGTTCGGGTCTTCGGGCAACTGGCTTTCCTGGCTGAACAGTAAACCCGTCACCATAAAAGAGGAAGCGGCTAAAAAAGGCTTTATTCTCACAGAACGCCCCATTTACCGCCCGGAAGAGTCGGTTCATGTCCTCGGCTACAAACGTGTCTGGAAGCAGGGTATTATACGAATCGATCGCGAGACGGGAGCGCAGGTGATCGTTAGCGGTCCCGGCGGGAAATCATGGGATTACAAGGTAACCTTGAACGAATACGGTTATTTTTCCCTTCTCTTCGACAAACAGAATATACCCACCGGTACGTACACGGTATATTTGATGGATACTGATTCCGGGTCGCAGCTTGCTTCAACTTCCTTTAAAAAGGAAGCCTACCGAATTCCCCGTTTTGAAATTAATCTTTCCGCCCCGGAGAAGACTCCCCTGGATGAAGTGTTTACCGTGACCATGACCGCCGACTACTACTCAGGCGGCCGGGTGGTCGACCAGCAGATAACCTGGGAAGTCAACCGCTATGGCTACCAGATCACTTCCCATGATTTTCCGGGTTATCTTTTTTCATCCGACGAGCGGTTTACCGCAGTCCGAGCCGGGGGATTTCTGGGAAGCTACTCACTCGAGGACCTGACCGACGCTAACGGATCGGCGACCCTCACTATCGATCCCTCGACGGAAAACACCTCGATCCCGCAGCGGTATGTCATCCACGCGACAGTCCGCGGGGCCGATATTCAGACGGTTACCGCTTCGACGAGCGTACTCGCCCTCCCGCCGTTCGTTATCGGACTGAAACTCGAAAAGCTGATACGGGAGGGACTCGCCGTCACACCGGAAATACTCGTGATCGGCCATAACGAGGCGCCCCTTGCGGGAAAGGAAATAAAAGTGCGCCTCTATCACCGCGAGTGGCACTCCTACCTGACCGAAACCGATATTACCACCGGGGAGGCCGCTTACAATTCCGATATCGTCGACAAACTTATTTTCGAAAAGGAATATGTTTCCGGTGAAAAACCGATCCGTCTGTCCGTCCCGGTGACGGAATCCGGCATCTATGTGGCGGAAGTCCTCGGCTGGGACAACCTGGGCCGGATGCAGAAGGTATATACCGATTGTTTCGTGACCGGGGACACCCCCGTCACATGGAAAAAAACGGAGGCCAATATATTCGAGACCACCCTCGACAAATCATCATATTCACCAGGAGACCTCGCCACCCTTCTTTTGAAAAGCCCCTTTCAGTCCGCGCGCGCTTTGATCGCGGTGGAAAAGCCGGACGCAAATGAATATCACTGGATCGATATCAAAAACGGCACGGGGCTTTTTTCCATTCCCGTGACCAAAAACATGATCCCCAGGCTTCCCGTTCATACCCTCCTTATACGAGGAAGGCTTCCGGGCGGCGGAACGGAACAGGTCCGTTTCAAAGACGACAGGCGAAAGCCCCAGGCGATGGCAAATACCACCTGGATATACGTGGAACCCGATGAAAACAAGGCGCTCATCACATTGGATCATCCTAATAAAACGGAACCGGGTGAGGAGATAACCCTCACCGTTACCATGACCGATGCCCGGGGTGTCCCCCTTGACGGGGCTGTCTCCCTCTGGCTCGTCGACAGGGCGGTCCTGGCGCTGGGAACGGAACAATTCAAAAACCCGCTGTATTCGTTTATCGGGGACGTCCGTTCCCACATCAGAATTCGCGAAACGAGAAACGATGTGGTGGGCAATCTCGCCGTCGAGGAAAATCCCGGCGGCGGCGGCGAATTCGAAAAGGAGATCGGTCTCATCGAACGAACATCGATACGCCGTGTATTCCAGACCGTGCCGTATTTCAACGATACAATTGTCGTACGAAACGGGAAAGCTTCGGTCCGCATAACCCTCCCCGACAACCTCACCGATTTTGCCGTCAGGGCGATCGGTATCTCCGGCCCGGATAAGTTCGGAACCGCATCATCCAGAATCTCGGTCCGCCTTCCACTCATCGTCCAGTCATCGCTTCCCCGCTTTGTCCGGCCGTTCGACGATTTCGTCGCCGGCGGCATCGGTCGGGTCGTCGAAGGCGAAGGGGGTCCGGGTTCGTATCAGATTAAAACGGACGGAATGTATATCAGACGCGACGGCGGGCTTTTTATCGAACAATCGGGACACCTTGTGTGGGAAACGGGAAGGCCGCACCGTCTCTATTTCCCCTTTCATGTTCCTGAAGAAACATCGGAACCGTACATGAAGGAGGTCAGAATCACCCTTGCCGTCAAGCGCGACGCGGACAACGCGTCCGACGGATTCAGCCTGCGGCTTCCGTGGCAATATGATATCGCGAAAAACAGGATCGACCGCTTCGGACTGCTGACCGGTAAAAAGCCGCTTCAGTTTCCGGGAATCGGGGAGGCGTACAGAAAAAACAGCGTCCGCCGACGTTTCATCATCACCACCGAACCGGTCCTTCTTTCCATCCTGAACGGGATGACCTATCTTTCGAATTACGCCCACCTCTGCACCGAACAGCGTATCAGCAAACTCTATCCAGGCCTCGCACTCTTCAATCTCTTCAACACACTCGGATTAAAAGACGCCTATTATCCGGATACCCATCAGATGAGCGAACTGGTCGCCTACCTCGGTTCGTGTCTGACGGATGACGGCCTCTACTCGTTCTGGCCCGGCTCTGCGGGGTATGTCTTTCTGACCGCCTATGTGGTCGAGTTTCTCTCTCTGGCAAGAACCGCCGGATTCGATTTCCCCGGGGATCTCCTCGACAGACCGGTTGCCGCCCTGAAACGCGCCCTGAGAAGCGACTACGCTTTCCTCACATCGGGATACGCCCTGCGCGAACGGATCGAGGCCCTGCTCGCGTTGGGTGAGATCGGCATCTATGAAGAGGAATACGCGCAGGACCTCCTCGTTGCCGCCTATCATTCGGATCTCTATGAACAGGGTCGAATCCTGTATTACTTTATCAAAAACGGTAAAAAATCGAACGAGCAGGCGAAAAAACTCCTCGCGCTGCTGCGGGAACGTACCGTGTTTTCCCTCGATGAGAAAAGGAAAAGGGTGTTCGAGGGGCTTCAATATACGAACACCAGGTGGGGTGGTCCCGTTCTTTCTTACGAAATGCAGAGTTTTGCTTCCGTGCTGCGCGCTCTTTACCATGCCGATCCGTCATCGAAAGACGTCCGGCTGATGCTCGATTACCTGGTTTCACGTTCCGACGAAGACGGCTGGGGGAACACGGCCACGAATGTCGCGGTGCTTCTTGCACTCGGCGATATCCTCTCGATCGAGGCAAAGCGCCGGGACAACGTCGTGTTCACCCTCGAATCAGGGGGGAGAAAAAGCGACCTCGTGCTGAAAGACTCGCCCCTTCTCATTCACGAAGACACGCAGGCGGACGAATGTTCCCTCACCCTCTCTTCCTCGAACGCGAAGACAGATCCCGCCTGCTTTTATTCCATCGAATACGTCCCCGCCGGACCGGGGGACACGGTAACCGCCGTATCAAAGGGATTTGTCTTGAGCAGGGAACATCTCCGCTACCACAGCGACAACCGGCTTGCGGCAAAAAACGCGGTACAGGCTGGCGGCACGATCCGGTATGAAACGGAAGACATTGTCGAAGAACACATCCGGCTTGTCAGTGCCTCTGACGAGTACTATGTGGCGATCCGCGTTCCCCTCGCATCGGGATTCGAACCGCTGAATCCGGAACTGAAAACGGCCCCCAAAGAGGCAAAACCGGCCGGAAGTTTCACGCGGCAGCCCTCATACAGCGTGTACGCAGACGATCATGTCACCTTTTATTACGACTACCTTCCCCGCGGCACCTACGATTTTTATTTTCGCGTCCGTGCCGGCTTCGAAGGTCAGTGCATCCAGCCCCCCGCGACATGCGGCCTCATGTACGACCTGTCGAAATACGGGAGAAGCGACGGAACGAGAATAAAGATCGATACCAAAAAGGACGGAAAGTAGCGGACCGGTCAATGAGACGAACGCCGATAAGAGAGACAATCAAACCCCTTGTTGCCTTGTCATTCATTATTCTTTTCCTTGCCCATTTTATGTTGTTCGTTCATGCGTTCCTCACCGCACGATTGGCGGGCCCTCCCGCGACACCCCTTTTCGAGGACAGAGACAACGAATATTTGACCGATTTCCAGAACGGAGACGGTAAATACGGATTCTGGAAGATCGAGGGACCGGTTCCCGAAAGGATAAAAGCGGCGTTTATCGCGATCGAAGACAAACGTTTTTATTCCCATATCGGCTGTGATTTCAGATCACTTCTCCGGGCCTTACTCAATAACATAAGCGGAAAACCCGTACAGGGTGGGTCAACCATTCCGATGCAGGTCGCGCGCATGCAGAATCCCAAAAAAAGAGAACTCCTCAACAAACTGAGTGAAATCTACACGGCGATGCTGCTCGTGCTGAAGTATCCGCGGGAGGAAATACTCCGCCACTATTTGAGGATCGTCCCGCAGGGAAACCAGATGCACGGCGTCGCGTACGCGGCGCGGCGGTATTTCCGGAAACCCCTCTCCGACATCAGCTGGGCCGAAGCAGCGCTTCTCACTGCGGTGATCAAGGCGCCGGGAGAAATGAACCTCTATACGTTCGACGGTTCGCTCAAGGCGGCGAAACGGGCTCGTATTATTCTGGAAATACTGTATTCGGAAGGACATATGTCCGGAGAAGAATACCGGACCGCGCTTGGTGTGCTGTATGATAAAAGCTATCAGATAAAAGAGTGCCGTCCCGAATACGCCTATCACTATCTTTTCAGGCTGCTCGAAACGTACGGAAAAAAAACGGGGGAAAACGGAACCCAAAATTATTCCCGCCCGGTACGAACGAGTCTCGATCGGGAAATCCAGCAATTTCTCGACCGGACGGCGGCGCAGTGTATGGCGCAATACAGGCCGTGCGGCGCGGGCAATATCGCCGTGATCGTCGCTGAAACGAAAACAGGAAATATTTTGGGATATATCGGGAGCGAGCGCTACGATGACAAAGAAAACGCCGGGGCGATCAATTACGCCGACACCCCCCGCTCTTCCGGGAGTACCCTGAAACCGTTTCTTTACGGATTGGGGCTCGATACCGGGACCTTTACGCCGGCCAGTATCATTCCCGATCTTCCCCTTTCCATCCTGAGTATTAAAGGTGAATACAGGCCGGGTAATTTTGACGACGATTACCTCGGCCCGCTGCTGTACCGCCACGCCCTTGCCAACAGCAGGAATATTCCCGCCATTCGGGTGCTCGATGCAATCGGCATCGACAGGACACTCGGATATTTCAGCGAACTCGGTCTCGGAAGCGGCGCTGAACACCCGTCTGATTATTACGGCTACGGGCTTGCCGTCGGCGGGCTGTATGTCACCCTCGAACAACTGGTTTCCGCCTACGGAATGCTCGCCCGAGACGGGGAGACATTCCGGCTTTGTTTCGAGTATAAAAGCCGGGAGGAGAAAGGAAGGCGGCTCATGTCCGTCAATGCCGCAAGGCAGATCTCGCTGTTTCTCTCCGATCCGCTTGCCCGCTCGCCTTCTTTCAAACAATTGAGCAGAATCGGCTTTTCCTATCCCATCGCCATAAAAACGGGAACCTCCCAGGGTTACCGCGACGCATGGGCGGTCGGCTATAACGCCGATTACATCGTCGGGATATGGATGGGGCATCCGAAAAACCACCGTATGAATCACCTCACGGGCGGTGAGGCGGCCCTTGCGGTATATTCCGTCTTCACCTTCCTGGACCCGGAAAAAAAGCAGGGAATACGGGAAGAACCGTTCAAAAAGCCACCGGATACCATTCCGCGGAAGATATGCAAGCTCTCGGGAAAATGTGCCGGTTCTTTTTGTACCGATATTTCGATCGAATATTTCCGTCCTGGTGAAGAGCCCCTCGAATATTGCGGTTTCCACAGGGAGTTTGCCATCGACGGCGCGACGGGCAAACCCGCGGGAAAAACAACCCCCGTTAACAGGGTCGTCACACAGTCATATGCCGTTCTTCCCCCCGAATACGGCGCGTGGGCCGTCAAACACGGCTATAAAACACCCGAAGTCGCCTATGAAACCCTCGATGATGCATCGATCACCATTCTCGATCCCCAAAACGGCTCAAGTCTTCTTATCGATCCGGAAACACCCCGCGCCTGCCAATCGATCCCCCTCAGGGCGCACGTTGAGCCCCTTGTTAAGGAAATCGTCTGGCTCGTCGACGGGGAAGCGTATCAGGTAACCGGATTCCCCTACAGTATCCGGTGGAACCTCGAACAGGGAACACATACGATACAGGCGAAATTCGCCCGCGCCCATATCTACAGCAAAAAAGTCGTGATCGACGTCGATGACTACTGAGACAAGGAGTATACAATGAAACTTTTCCATTTCCTCATCCTGATATTCGCAGCGACGTTTCCCTGCCTCGCTGAAGATTATCTCATCCGGGACGGCTTTGCCATCATGGGCGAATGGAAGCGTATCAATGGATCATGGACGATAAAAAACGGGGTCCTCGTCCAGGAAGATACCGCCGATACGATGACCCATTCGGCAAGAATGGTCAAACAGGAAGGAATCATGGAATACGAGTTTGATTGCTTCTATAGAGGCGGACTTTCCGATCGTTACGGGGGGTTCGGCATCCATATCTGCATCGATTCCCCGACATCCGGAAGAAGCTGGGGGATGGGACGCTCTTTCCTCCTCTGGATGACCTTCGATCCCAAAGCCTACGGCCGGGACGACTGCTTTTTCCTCCAGGTCTACCGGAGTACGTCTCCGGTACATATGGATTTCCTTCACAATAAAAAGGGCGACGAATACCCCCTCGATCCCGATATTCTTTCTCCTGAGGATTTTACGGCGACGGGACGGGACAATGATCATCTCCGGTTCAGAATACGCATCGATTGCACTAACGGAAAAGGCAGGTTTTATCATCCCCGTAAACCTGAATATTATTACCCCTTTGACCTGGACACGGTCATACAGCCGGGGATGTATATCTCCTTCAGAACGAACAGTCTTTCGATCGGGATCGACGAGGTAATCGTGAGAGCTATTGAATGAGAGAAATATTTTTTTAAAAACGACGTATGAACTCCTGTTAAAAATACGAAATGTGATAGACTATATATCCAAACACGACAACGATTCGGTTATACAATAATTTTTCATACATAAGGAGGAACGTTCATATGGGAGAAGGTAATAGAGGTTACGGCATGGGATGGATACCGGATTATCCCGATTTCAGGGACTATACGGTCGACCGCACGTCACTCTCGCAAAAGCAGCGGGAACTGGGACTGAAAAGATCCATCAGTGACATGCTGGGTGCGGTAAAAGCGGGGAAAAAAAGTAAAACCGGAGTCCCGGCTGCTGTGTCTCTCCGGGAATGGTTTTCCCCGGTCGAAAACCAGCTGTCCCTCGGTTCGTGTACCTCGCATGCGGGCGTGGGACTTTTGGAGTATTTCGAACGGAGGTCGTTCGACAGGCACATCGACGCCTCTCGTCTCTTCCTCTACAAGGCGACTCGGAACCTCATGCGGACAAATGGCGATACGGGCGCGTTCATCCGGACGACCATGGGCGCCATGGTCCTCTTCGGGGTTCCGCCGGAGGCTTACTGGCCGTATTCGGAAAGCACATTCGATGAGGAACCGACGGCGTTCTGTTATTCGTTCGGCCTGAACTACCAGGCGATCAGCTATTACCGCCTCGATCCCCCGGGAACGGAAAAAAACGAACTGCTTTCCCTTATCAAGACAAATATTTCCAGCGGCCTTCCGTCGATGTTCGGGTTCACGGTCTATGATTCCATCGATCAGGCCTCATCCTCGGGGAAAATTCCCTTCCCGTCCTCGGGGGAAAGCATCCTCGGCGGCCACGCCGTCATTGCCGCGGGTTACGACGATAAGATGGAGATCGTCAATACCACAGCCGGCGGCGGGGCGAACAAAACGACCGGCGCGCTTTTGATACGAAACTCGTGGGGAACGGGATGGGGCGACGTGGGCTACGGGTGGCTTCCTTATGAATATGTCCTCCGGGGACTCGCGGTCGACTGGTGGTCGCTCATAAAAAACGAATGGATCGAAACAGGCAGATTCGGGCTCTGAACGGGAAGTGAAAATACCGCCTGCAAAGGAGTGACTTCCTTTGGAAGTCGTTTGCTTATATCAATCAACCGCCTTTCTCAGGACGCGCGAGGCCGTCCAAAAAGGCTTTGAGTCGTTTCAAATCGTCCCACACCGGCTGCCTGAGCGACTGGTCCCGCAACACGGCGCTCGGATGGTATGTGGCGAAAAGGGGAATACCCCGATAACCGTATTGCTTTCCGCGGATCGCCCCGATACTCGTCCCCGGCCTTTCTGAGAGAATCTGCGCGGCGATTCTTCCCACGCAGAGAATCGCGCGGGGCCGCAGTAAAGCGATCTGTTTTTCGAGGTACGGCAGGCAGGATGATATTTCCTCTTCCCGCGGATCGCGATTGTGGGGCGGACGGCATTTGACGATGTTGCCGATAAAGCAATGAGAAGCCCTCGACAGCCCTATCGCGGCAAGCCATTTGTCGAGATATTTACCCGCCCTGCCGACAAACGGCCTTCCCGTCCTGTCTTCTTCTTCACCCGGCCCCTCACCCACTATCATCAAAAGCGGATCGATAACTCCGTCTCCCGGAACGGCTGTTTTTCTGCTGAAGTGAAGATGGCATTTCATGCAGCCCGCTATTTCACCCGCGCACGCCGCAAGGGCTTTGTTCCGATCCTCTTGTATCGTCCTTTTTTGGGGAACGGTATTCATTGTGAGTGGGGGATGCGTCTTTCTGTATCCGGATAAGGCATCGTCCTCGATCAGGTTCAACACATTCCACAATCGTTTATAAAGATTTTTCTTCTCCGTCATACAACACCTTGTCAAGAAAAAGTCCTCTCGATTCGATCGTCTGTCCCGCACGGCGCCGTTCGCGTGCCGCAAGAATATCATTGATGATTTCGGCCGGCATCGCTTTTTCTTCGCATTCCAGAATCGTTCCCACGATATTCCGCACCATCCGGTATAAAAATGCGTCCGCCGCGATCTTGTAGACCAGAAAATCTCCCTGCGGATAAAAACATGAAGAAAAAACGACCCGCTTCTTCGACGTACTCTCATCACCTGAGGCGCAAAAACTGGTAAAATCGTGTTCGCCGATCAGGTATCCGGCCATCCTGTTTATCTTTTTGAGATTTGGCCGTCGGTATCTTCTCAGTGCATACCGGTGATAATGCGGAAGCACCACCGGACCAAAATAGAGAAAATACCGGTAAATCCGGACCCTCGCCGAATACCGCGCGTGAAAATCAAAGGAAGCCTCGCGGCTTTCGATTACCCTCACGTCTCGATCGAGACCCGAATTGATCGCCTCCCGGAACCGCGAACCTTCGATCGAATCGATATCCGATAAAAAATGGATGACCTGACCCGTCGCATGGACGCCGGAGTCGGTTCTTCCCGCCGCGATGACGCCGACCGGGTGACCATGTACGGCCGCCAGCGCGGCCTCGATGCGGCCCTGTACCGTCCGGTCTTCCTTCTGAATCTGCCACCCCGAAAAATCCGTCCCGTCATAGCAGAGGGTGGCGCGAATGTTTCTCATAACCCGATCCTCTCCGAACCCGGTACCGGTGCGCGCCTCATGGCAAGACCGCCCGACTGCACGGCGCCGCGTTTCAGGACAACTCTATCTTCAACTGCTGGATCTCTTTTCCGACGTCGTTGTAAAGATCCTTCGCTTTTTCCAGAATCGTCGATGGTTTCGCCTTGGTTGCTTTGCCGATGCCGTGCGTTTTCGAAATGACCCTTTTTATGTTTTCGAGGGATTTTACCCGTTTTTCTACATCCTTTGTCGGACCGTAAAGAAACTCCAGAAGACTCGAGAGATAAAGCAGCCCTTCATAACCGTAATTTTTATCGATATCGGGGCCGAATGTCCTGATGCCGCTCAACAATTCTTTCCCTTTCTGTTCCCATTCGATCGCGAGTCCATAGAAAAAACGTGCCTTGCGGTAGAACAGCAGTGAAAGATAGTCGAAGTTTTCATCGGGATATTTCCTGTGAAGATCCGCATACAGCCAGGCGGACCTGATCGAAGCGATAGCACGCTTGATCGTCGGAGAAAACCGTTTGTCGAAGTGTTCATAGCACATCACAGCGAAATAGTAACTCGAGACACCCTCTTTCAGATCGCGCGGTTCGGTGAAATTGAGATTCGGAAAAATCATTGAAATACTCTCTTTACGTTTCATCGTCTCCGATTCTATCCGTTCTTTTGCCGCAGAGGATGCCTGGCTGAAATCATCGGGAAATGTCGCGTAATAACAGGACGGGCACACCGTTATGACATAGATGAGGGGGCATTGTTCCCCGTATTTTTTCGAGGGTTCGTACAGGCGCCGCAGATCCCGTGTGAGTTTGCCGGCCAGAAGCCTTCCCCCGCCGCTGTGCATTTCTTCGCGATAAAACCGCGTTCCGCATACGGGACAAATCAATTGATTTTTAGAAAAATAGGTTATCTTTTTTATCGAGTCCCCCTTACTGCCACGGAAACACCGTCGTGACGGACCGGACGTTCGCCCCTTCCCACGATCCGTCCCGCTATTTTTCCCGCAATACGAAATCGATGATAAGCTGTTTCGGCTCGAAATCGACGACCTCGACTGTATCCGGCGTATGTGTTTGTATCTGAACTTCCACTTTGCCGGGATAGACGATCTTTTCACAATCGATAAACAGCGTCATATCATCGGGATCGAGTCTGTCAAGCGTCACAAGCGGAGCCTTCACTTTGATCATGCCGTCGGGAAGCGGTCTCCCGTTTTTCAATATCGGCGCGAGGTTGTTGAGAATGATCTTTTCACCTTCGAAGGTTCTTTCCTCGATAATCTCCTTTATCGCCGCGTTGAACTCGACCACGGTGCCGCCTTTGAAATCGATTACCGGATCTTCCGATTTTAATTTGATGCTGCCGTTGAAATTTCTCGTTCGTCCCGTAATATCGATATCTTCCGTATAGACCGTTTCGATCCGGCCCACACGTGAATGGGGGCCCGTAATCTTGGCGAAAACGGGAGTGAATGAAAATCCTTCGAGCTTGTACCCCCTGGCCGGTTCACCCTTTGTCTTTATTTTTATCTCGACGTTCTTTTCCTGCCGTTTTTCCAGTTTCACCTTCATGATGTTCGGTTCCAATTCGATCGAAATCTCGAGATCCGAAAGAATCGATCCGACTTTTCTGTACTCGACCGGAACCGTATATTCGCCTTCTTCGGTTTTATCGAGCAAATCGATAAACACCTCGATATCCTCTCGCCGTATCTGCTTGATTTCCTTTTCCGGATCGCCCATGATCACCACGAAAATATTCTCCTTGATCGGATCGGCGATCGCCAGATTGTCCTGAAGCTTTACCGTCAGGGGGATATACAACTGATGTTCTTCACGGTTGCTCATCCGGTTGAACACGAAGAGAAAAATAGCGACGATCAATGAAATGATCTTGACGGGCCAGTTGAGAAGCATTTTTCTGATAAACGATCTAATCTTCAAGGCCTCCCTCTTCTCCCTCGCCGTCGCCTTCGTCTTCCCCGAATTCAAAGAGGGTTTTTAGTCTTCTCGCCGCCTCTTCGATCGATATGTCGTAAAGCAAATGAGCGTCGTAGGACAGCGAAATGGCGCCGGTTTCTTCCGAAACGATAAGAACGACCGCGTCGGTTTCTTCCGTCAATCCCAATGCCGCCCGGTGCCTGGTTCCGAAACTCCGGCGTATATCGAGCTGTTCGGAAAGGGGCAGGAAACAACCGGCCGCGATAATCGTGTCTTCCTTGATAACGATCGCCCCATCGTGAAGGGGCGTATCTTCGGTGAAAACGGTAAGGATCAGGCTCGAGGAGAGTGCAGCATCGAGCCGCGTCCCCGTTTCGATGATATTCTTGAGTCCGATATTTCGTGCGAGGACGATCAGACTCCCCCGTTTTTTTGCCGAAAGCACCTCGACGGAATTCAATACCGATTCGAAATGATATTTTTTGGCGATCGATCTGAACCGGAACCATTTATCCTGACCGATTTTCGTGAAAATCTTTCTCAATTCGGGTTGAAAAATAACGGCGAGAAAAAGAATAATCGACGGGCCGATATAGCGAAAAAGCCAGCTCAAGGTTTTTAAATCGAGAAGGAACGTCAATGAAATGATGATGACGAGCATAAATGTACCCTTGAGAAGTTGAATCGCCCTTGTCTGAACGAGGATCTGATAACATTTATATATGATGAATGCCAGAATCAGGATATCGAGACCGGGTCTCAGGTAATTCATGAAGAGCTTTACGAGCCAATCCACGCCTCAACATTATAGTTTTTTTGAAATACTGTCAAATGATTCCGTCAATAACCCGACCACGCCGATTGCGCGAAGGTGTCATTCTTTGACACCTTCGGCAGCTGTTTTGACGATACGCAACTTTCCCGATGACTCGAGCATCTCTTCGACCGCCTCGGCAATACCCTCGCTGTCGATTCCGCATTGGCTGATCAGTTCTTCCCGTGTTCCCTGACCTGGAAAGATTTCCGGAACGCCGAGTTTTCTGAAAGGTTTTTTCATTCCCGCCGACTCAATGACCGACTGTATCGATTCGCCGATCCCGCCGGTGGTTGCCCCGTCTTCTATCACCACGATATATGAGTAACCGGCGGCGTGCCCGCATAAAAACATTGTATCGATCGGTTTGATAAAACGAAGATTATAAACGTCCGAAAGAATTCCTTTTTGTGAAAGCAGGTTCGAAGCTTCCAGCGCCTCGTTAAGGAGTCCCCCCAACGCGATAAGCAGGATATCGGCTGAGTTCCTGCGGATAAATACTCCCTTTCCTTTTTCAATGGGGCTTTCCAATGAAGCCGAATCCGGCATACAGAGGGCTTTTGGATACCGGATAAGGACCGGTTCATTTAAGGATAAAGCATAGCGAAGCATGAGATCTATTTCGGCCTTCGAAGCCGGCGCCAGGTAGGTAATGCCGGGAATCGCCTTGAAGAGAGGGATGTCGTAAATACCCTGATGTGTTTCCCCGTCGCCGCCGACGAGTCCCGACCTGTCCATCATGACGATAACGGGTAATTTCTGCAGTGCCACATCATGGATAAACTGATCGACCGCGCGCTGCATAAAGGTCGAATATATGGCGACGACCGGCCTGTGGCCCGAAAGCGCGAGTCCGGCCGCGAAGGTGAGCGCGTGCTGCTCCGTGATACCGACGTCAAAAAACCGGTCCGGATACTTTGTCTGAAAAGTGGAGAGTCCCGTTCCGATTTTCATCGCCGCGGTAATGGCGATAATCCGGCCGTTTTCCGCCCCTAATCTGGCGATACTGTCCGAAAATGCCTCGGTGAATGTCATATTCCCCTTTTTTTCCACTTTTCCGTTGACGATCGAAAAAGCACTGACGCCGTGATATCCAGCGGGATCGCCTTCCGCATGGCTGTACCCCTTCCCTTTCCGTGTTTTTATATGAACGACGATCGGTTTTTCCCGGATATGCCTTACCTGGTTGAAAACCTTGATCATGAGCCGTATATTATGGCCGTCGATCGGCCCGATGTATTCAAAACCGAGATCTGAAAAAATACTCTCATGAAAAAGGAAGGCCTTGATTCCCTTTTTGAGTCTGAACAGGAAGTCGAATAAAATTTTTCCGAACAAAGGCATTTTCAGTATTATTTGTGAAAAGCCGCGTTTGATACCCTGATACAGTTTCGTTGCCGTAATCTGCGAAAGGT
Source organism: Spirochaetales bacterium (assembly GCA_016930085.1). Classification (NCBI taxonomy): domain Bacteria; kingdom Pseudomonadati; phylum Spirochaetota; class Spirochaetia; order Spirochaetales; species Spirochaetales bacterium. The sequence goes on along the minus strand of JAFGHO010000083.1, from coordinate 10,721 downwards.
AGGAAGAGAGCGCGCCGACATTCGGTGAAATCGACATGGTATTGTCATTGAGAACGATGATGAGTTCTTTGTTCAAATGTCCGGCATGATTCAAGCCCTCGAACGCCAGACCTCCGGTCAGAGCCCCGTCGCCGATAACGGCGATAACACTGCCGTCCGCGCCATTCAGTTTTTGTCCGACGAGAATACCGAGCGCAGCGGAAATCGAAGTCGAGGCGTGGCCGGCGTCGAGAATATCGTGGGGACTTTCCGTCCGTTTCGGGAACCCGCTTATCCCGTTCAGTTTTCTGAGTGTCGGAAACGATTTCATTCTTCCGGTAAGCAGTTTGTGCGTGTACGCCTGGTGGCCCACATCCCAGATTATTTTATCGATCGGAGAATTGAATACCCGGTGAAGGGCGATCGTGAGTTCCACGGCTCCGAGATTCGAGGCGAGATGTCCACCGTTCTCGCTTACGACATTGATTATCATCCGCCTGATTTCCGCAGCGAGCGCGGGGAGGGAATCGATTGGAATTCTTTTTAGATCGTCCGGCTGTTTGATGCCACTCAGGAGGGGATAACGGGTATTCATGATATTTCGTCCTTTCTACTGAAACAACAGGTCGATCAATTTGTTGATATAACGCAGAAAAAGTTCTCTCTTTTTTTCATCGGAAAGCGACACCTTCCTTATCCCCGTTCCCGTTCCGGTGGAAGTCATCGCGGTTTCCGCAGCAGGACCGCCTTCTTCAGGTCCCGCCCCGGCGGATTCCGGTTCTCCGGTTAAAGCGTTTTCCATACCGCTGAACAATTCCTCGATATCCCCTGCCGATAAAATATCCGAGCCGGGAATCATAAAACTTTGAAACACGAGTCTGGAATCGGCTATTTTGGAAAAAGGGATTTTTCTCTCGCCGTCAAGATCCCTCACATCGATATAACCGGAAAGCCGCAACGATTCTTCTTTCCCGTCAAAGGAAATACTTCGTGCACCTTCGATCGAAACATGACGGTCATCCTCGATACGGATGATCCGGGTAACCAGGGTGGTTGAAAAGGAATATTTCTCGTTACCACGCGCCGAATAATCCGCCTGTGTTTGCGCGAGCGGAAGAAAAGAAAAAATGTGTCCGTAATCGCCGCCGGAAAAGTTGAATGTCATGTTTTTCGAATCTTTTGAGGCTGAGATAAAAGAAAGCGAAAGTGATGTGTCGATTTCAACGATGACAATATCTCCTTCCTGCAGCATTTTTTCGCCCGATAGATATCCGCGAAAATCATCATCCCACAAGCTTTCGCCATTGGCAGACAATACACAGCATATAAGCAGCAAAAAAAGAAGATATTTTATTCTCATAGCAACCTGTTATTAGTATCGTAACGTTTCGCTATTTAATTTATCACAACTCACTCCGGTATTCAACCATATCCTGAAGCCGGTTCACTCTGTAAGACAAAGCACTTTGCAATGCAAGACAGAACGCTTTCCCCAGCAGATCAGTCATCAATTTTATGACTATTCGGTCATCAATTTTATGACTATTCGGTCATCAATTACCTGACTTTCTTTTTATGCCTGTTTTTTCTCAGCTTCTTTTTTCGCTTGTGTGTCGCAATTTTGTGTCGTTTTCTCTTTCGTCCACAGGGCACCTGATCATACTCCTTTCTCGATAATCCCGCAGAAAGTAAAAATCCACCTTCGAAGGACGTTCTCGGAACGACGGTGACATTTTTACTAAAGCATACCGAAGAACAAAAGGCATAGCCTTTATCAAAATATCGTTAACAGTCTTGTGAACCACCTCTTTTGGAGGTCGTTTGCTTACATTATTCACCTCTCATAAGGCGAATACCGATATATTTCTCCGGCTTCCCCCAAACTGCGGATTAAGCCTGTTGCCGCTTCCGCAGCAAACAGCATGATATTTATTCAATAACGTATTTATCCTTTAAACCAAAGAACAAACGTACCGTTCCAAATTCGTTATGACTGGGACCGGATTTCAATCCCATAGGGCTATTTTACACCTTACTAGTTAAAAAAGGACACTGAAATCCGTCTTTTTTTACTATTGCAATATTCACAATTTATTCATTATTTGTCAAGGGGTTCCGGGTTATTTATGTACATGATTTACGGGTTGATTATGTTTTCTCTAAAACCCTCATTCTGAAAAGGCGGTGGGATGAAAGAATTCCTGTATCCGGAGGTCTCGATCATATGATTGCCGAAGAAAGTCCATGATCTCCACAAGCATTGTCTCCGTTTCATCCGGATGGTGCCAGCGGATACCGGGAAGCGTTTTAAAATAGGTTATCTGCCTTTTCGCGTAGCGGCGGGTATTCTGTTTTATCAGTTCCTTTATTTCCGGAAAGGTAAAACAACCTTGTTGCATAAGAAAAAACTCACGATAACCGATCCCTTTCATCCCGGGATCGTCTTCCGTGAATCCCATTTCGAGAAGACGTTTCACCTCATCCGGGAGTCCCCGTTCGAACATCGCATCCACACGGTCATCAATACGTTTGTAGAGTTCGGCACGTTCAAGGGTAAGACCCGTGATGTGAACGTTGAGTCCGTCCCTTTTATCCCCCGGCACATCAAACGACGTGACGGGTTTTCCCGTTAACTCATATACTTCGAGGGCCCGGATAATCCTCAACAAATCTTTTTTCCTGACTTTTTCCGCGTATACCGGATCGATGAGGGCGAGTCTGTCGTACAGGTTCGCCAACCCCTTTTCCGCAGCTTCCTTTTTCAATTTCCTGCGTATTTTCTGATCCGAGGGTGGTGTTTCCGGCAAACCATACAGAAAATTTTTTATATAAAAACCCGTCCCCCCGACAATGAGCGGTATGTTCTTTCGCGCGTGAATCTCTTCGATACATGCATCGGCCATTTTTACAAACTCACCCGCGTTGAATTGGCGTGAGGGATCGACAAAATCAAAGAGGTGATGGGCCATTTTATTGAACCGGCCGGGGTCCGGTTTCGCCGTCCCGATCGAAAGGTACATGTATACCTGCTGGGAATCCGCGTTAATGATTTCCCACTTCTCATTGAAGTTACCGTAAATGAACGAGGATTTTCCGACAGCCGTCGGCCCGACAAGAATGACAGCGGGTAGCCGTTTCTTATTCTTCGAGTCGATATTCTACCTTTTTTGTAAGAATTTGCTTTATTGCAAGAGAAACGACCCTGCCGAAACTCTCTTCGAGTTGAATGTCTCCTGCAAGGTTAATCTGCGCGGCACGCTTTATCGCCGCACAGGTAAGTTCATACATATTCCCTTCGTAACTGACGAGAAGATCCAGCGGGAGCACCCTGTCCGAATCGCCGATATTGTTTTTTCTACCCATAACAGAAGAGAACGTACCATTTTTTTTCGATTCTGTAAATATATATTTCGATAATTCTTTTATCAAAACACACGTTTCAGCAATATATACCGTATCGATCCCCCGTTTATGACAAAAAAGGGGGATTGCGTCATATTGTTTGCTGCTCCGTGCTTTATCGCGGCCGCCTTGTCATGGACATGGCCGCGGGTCAGCGGCCGGTTTCGTCTGAGATTATTCCTTTTGCACGATCGATGATCAAACCGGCGACATAGTACTGGTCGCCCTTTTCCGTATCGATGATACAGTCGGCAAAATCATAGCCGTCGATATCGATGCCGTACTGCCTGAGATAGCGCGCGTGGTCCCTCCTGTCCCTCTCGATTGTTCGCGCAATCGACGTTTCATACGGGATTTTCTCCCGCTTCGCGATCCGTGCTGCGCGGACTTCGATCGAACTCATGAGATAGGCCTTCAAATCGGCATTTTTCAAATGCCAGATTGCAAGCCTCGAACCGAGCACACAATCACCCTTGGACGCGAGCATGATCAACATATTATCGAGGTATCGGTCGTACTGCGGATCCTTTTCCGCGAGTTCGCACATCTCCTCGAAATCGATCCCCCATTCCTTTGCCATATCCCGAAAAGTAAAATTAATAAGACGCAAACCCAGTGTATCCGCGACAATCTTCGAGACGGAGGTGTTGCCGCACCCGCTTTTTCCGGATATCGCTATCGTTATTTTATTCGACATTCCGAAGCAGCTCCCGTATGGTTTCAATCGAATCCTTCACCGTGATAACGGCGTTGTTCACGTCTAAAAATATGCTTTTCGATCCGATCGTATTTATCTCCCGGTTCAATTCCTGACAGATGAAATCGAGTTTTTTTCCGACACTCCCCTCTTCCTCGATAATCGACGAAAAACTCAGAAGGTGGGATTTCATGCGGGAAACTTCTTCCCTGATATCGAATTTTATGAGCATCAGGGCGGTTTCCGAAATGACACGGCCTTCATCTATTTCATTTCCTAAAAGCTCGTGAAATTTATTCCTGAGTGTTTCCTTTATCTTTTCTTCGATTTCGGGGATATGCTTATCGATAACGGTCACGTTTTTACCGATCTTTTCGATAATCGTTTTGATATATTCCTTTGTCCGTCCTCCCTCGACCATCCTCGATGCATCGAACTCGGCGAATGATTGATCCAAAAGCGGCAGGATCGATTCCCAGTATCTTTCGATGTCGTAATTTTTTTTCGGTTTAAGGATACCCTCGATCCGCAATAAATGCGAAAGTGTGATCTTATCATGGATCCCCGCCTCCCCGGCAAGCTTTTTGAGGGCGGAGACATAGGTATGGATAATCTCCTTATCCAGAAGGACTTCCACTTCCTCCTCGATTTCCTTCACCTTGAGAATTACCTCCACTCTTCCCCTGTTCACCCGTTCGGCAATAAAGCCGCGCAACCGCTGCTCGAGCTGCGCGAGAAACGGAGGAAGATAGACGACGATATCAAGAAAACGGTTATTGTAGGATTTGAGATTAATCACGAGGTGATATTTTTCAGACTGATGTTCGAGATAACTGAATCCCGTCATACTTTTCATACGTCTTCTCCTGAAAACCGCTTGAATAGTTCCCTGCCGACCTTCCAGTTGTCGCCTGCCCCCATTGTAATAAAAATGTCGCCTTCTTTCAATTCTCTTTTGATCAAAGCGGCGGCACCCGCAACCTTTCCGATATACCTCACCTCGACATGATGCTTCGATACTTCCCGGTACAGTGCTTCCCCGGATACGATTGCCTTGTCCTTTTCACGTGCCGAGGCGTAGATCTCGTGAAGCATTACCTTGTCCGCGTATTCAAAACATCGGCCGAAGGCCTCGAGAAATCGATACGTGCGCGAATAGGTATGCGACATGAAATCCACGATCAGCCTTCTTTCCGGATAAAAATCACGAATCCCTTTCAGTGTCGTGCGAACCGCGGTGGGATGGTGCGCGTAATCATCCATAAAAAGAATACCGCCCGCCTCACCGAGTATCTCGCTCCTCCTCCTGCTTCCGCTAAACGAGCAGAGCGCGGTACGGATCGATATTTCATCCCGATTGTCGATGATTCCTTTTTCACGTTCGAGTATCGAAACTGCCAATGCGATTGCCGCGGTCGCGTTCATGGCGGAGTGTTCACCCGGAATTCGTATCGAGAACTCTTTTTCGAAGCGCCGGAGACGGAATCGCACTTCGCCGTTTCCTGTCATAATCGAGGTTATCCTGAAATCACCCTCCGCTTTTCTTCCGTATTGTATATAATCGATATCGGACCTCTTTTCCCTGATTTTTTCAACGACCTCACTCACCCCCCCGTCATCGATGCAGTAGATGAGCGTGCCGTTTTTAACGAGCGACAATCCGTATTCTTCAAAGGCGCGCATGATATCGGCTCGATCCTTGAAATAGTCGGTGTGATCTTCTTCTATCGAGGTCATCACAATCCTCGAGGGTTTGAAATGCAAAAAATGCCGCTGATATTCGCAGGTTTCCGCCACAAGATACTTTTTTCCGAGAATGAGTGTCGATCTGCCGCCGAAGCCAGGCACCTCGCTTCCGACGATTACCGTGGCGGGAAGTTTCAGGGCCTTTATTATCGTACCGGTCATGGCGGTCGTCGTTGTTTTTCCGTGAACCCCGGATACGCCGCTTGAATCCTGTTTTTGGGAGAGCATACCGAGGGCTTCGGGGTAGGTGATACACGGTATGCCCGACCTCCCCGCTTTATTCAATTCGGGGTTCGTCTCTCTCGAATAAGCCGATGAATAAATGATCAGCTCCGTACCGCCGGGGACATGGTCGCCGCTGAATCCGGATGAAACCGGTATTCCGAGGTCGCCCAAAATCCTGTCCGTATAAAATTCGTCTTCGACATCGCTTCCGGACAACACAGCCCCGCGCTCATGAAGTATTTCAGCGAGCGCGGTCATACCGGTACCCTTTACACCGACCATATGGATGCGGCGATTTTCAATTGACGAGAAGAGTAAAGAGGCCCTCATCGACGCAATAATATATGACAAAGGACTTTCTTGCAAGCTCCCCGAGAAGCGGAGCCTGCTTTTCCATCGTTTATACGACCGATTTGTTCACGGTATGAGAAATATCGATTGCCGCATTATCAAGATAAAACCTTTTTGTCAGTAAAGAATATATTCATTCGGATCCGTTTCAATAGCCGCCTTTTTCCCTTTCTCTTCTTCCATATCGTGAAAATGCTCCTTTTGTTCATCTGTTTCACGCGCCGAATCCTCTTCCTCTTCATCAACATAATGCGCGGAATAGGCGATACTGTGAAGCGGGACTTCATTCATTGCATCGGCGGAGATCTCCTCGTCACTACCGGACCGGATCGTTTCGTCTTCCGTATCATCCTGATCGCTGACGACGTCTTCGTCATTGACGCCGTCTTCGTCATTGACGACGTCTTCGTCATTGACGCCGTCTTCGTCATTGACGACGTCGATGCCCGGAGCCTGCCCTTCCGTGACTTGGTCTGCGATGCCGGTATCGGGTCCTCTTTCCGTTTCAACGGTATGAGCGGACGGCCCTCCTGCCACCTCAAACGGGCGTATTTTCCCCAGGGCCCGCTCCACATGAGTGCGCAATGAAGGATATCTGACCCTGCAATCCTTGAGAACCTGAACGGCTTCCTGCGCGTCTTCCCCGATTTCGGCGAGGATGAAAACAAATCTGTTCAAAACATCAACGTTCTCTATGCCGTCTTTATAAAAACGGATAAGATAGGGAACCGATTGCCTTCCCCCCTCGACGAGGATCCTTGTGACGGGACACGAAGCCGCGTCGGCTTCCATAAGCACGGGCAGCAGACGAACGAAGATATCGAGTTCCGTCGCCCGTTTTATCCCGATTTCACCGAACACGAAACATATCTTTTTCTTTCTTTCAATTGGAACCGACCCGGATTCAAGCGATTCGAACAAAAAGGGCATTATCTGTTTTATCGATAAAAACAACTTTTCTCTGATTTCCATACCCCAGAGATCTTCCGTGATTCCCTCTTCGACGAGCGAGACAAAATCGTCGATATCACGAAAACACATGGCAAGCAGCACGTCCCGGGCGACATCGTTTCCCGAATTCGCCTTGTCCAAAAGCAGGGGAAAAGCAATCGGATTTCCGCAATCTCCCAATGCCTGTATGATATCGTCATGAATCGATAAAAGTTCATCATTCTGAAGCAAATCCATGAGAGCATGTGTGACGGACATCTCCCGAGATGCCTCGAGCAATAGTTCCTTTATCCTTGATGTGTGAAGGTCGTACGATCGATCAAGGGTAAAAGAAAAATCTTTCCGTGACGGTTGAAATGCCGGGGATATCATCCCGTTTTCTATATAACCGCGGTCTTCGAGTTCCCTGACAACGTCATCCGCCGTACGGTTCATGCTCGAAGCGATCGCCTCGAATCGTTCTCCCGTGATCAAGCCGTCGGGTGAGAGTCCGCCGAGAAGCACCACGCAGGCACGGACGAGTTCGGGAAACATCACACTGTTCGTTTTACTGATAATGTCGAGGAGCATCGGGACAAGTCCCAATGCCCGTTCAATATATTTCCTGCATGAGTATATCTTATCGATTATCTTCGTTTTTTCTATTCTCTTTTCAATTGACGCTTCCGGTTTCTTCGCTTTCAGGGCTTTGTTAACTTTCGACAAAGCTTTTTTACAGTCGGCAATAATAATAGAAGCTTTATGTGTCGTATCCACTACTTAACATCATATGCACTCACCGTCCCGTTCGCAAGTATTAATTCGGTTTTTCCTTTTTTTATGCCGCCGGGAATACGACCCTGAAACAGGCGCCGTTATCGCACGCGATATATTCGATATGACCCATATTTTTCCGTACGATCTCCTTTACGATATAGAGACCGATACCGGTACTTTGCCTTCCGGAAAAATGCGGTTCGAATATGATGTTTTCCGACCCTTCCGGTACGCCGGCCCCGTTGTCCGTCACATCGATCACCACATGGCCGTCGATCCTCCTGATCGTCACACCCACGTGTTTTTCGCTTCCGCCTGCCGTCTTTACTGATTCGACCGAGTTTCTTATAAGATTGAAGATAATCTGTTCGATTTCGCTTTTACCGGCAAAAACGGCACAACCCTCTTCGACATCGATAGTAAAAAGAACAGCGTTCTGTCTGTATGTGGTTCTTACAAGCTTGAAAAACTGGAAGAGATCCTCTTTCAGATCGATCCGGCATACGGTTTGGCGGCCGTTATGGGTGATGGTATCAATAAAACGGGAAACCATGTCGCTTCCGGACTGCGCCAATTCGAGGACCGCGGAAAGAATTTCATCTTTCCGTTTCACATCATGCTTTATCAGTCCGTACTGTGAAAGTATTTTGAGGTTGGCGAGCATATTCTTGAACTCATGTGTCGTCCCGGCCGCGAGGAGGGAAGCGGCAGCGAGACGGTCCTGAACGACGAGTGTGTGTTCTGTGCGTGCGACACGTGAAAGCGCCTCCGAAAGCTTTTTTTCCTTTTTCCCCAGTTTGGCATGAAAGCCGTACAATTCCTCTTTCAGCAGATACCCCTCATGAAAAAGCATATAACCGATGCCGCAAAGAAAAAAAATGGAAACCCAGAGTGTCGTATCGATATACCCGAGAGAGAGTGAGTCACAGAGAAAATCAAACGGCCGGGCGAACATTAACAATACCGAACAAATCAAAAGGTACAGAAAGACTCCGCGGTGTGTTTTTTTGTACAGGTCAAATAGGATATGCATCGGATGAAAAAGAAGAACGCAGACAATAAAACAATAATATAAAGAAAAACAGACGGTATGGCCCGCGCCCGCAGACATAAGCGCAATAATGACGACGGCGTGCAATCCGGTTGAGATATTCCACAAATAGTGAAACCTTACGCCCTTGAGGGTAAAAAGCAGGTTACCGGCAACCAGGACAAGAGCAAGTGAAGCCATGACACCGAAAACGGAAATGCGGGGGAACATGTTCTTTACGCCGATAAAAACGACAATAAGCGCAAAAAGAAAAAACTCCCGCCTGTTGCCGTGACTATCGTATCGAAGAAAAATCACCGCGAGATTCGAAACAAAAAGCGTGAGAAATACGATTCTCCCCGTATTGATTACACTCCCGATATCCATGTCGCCTAATAAATCTCTGAAAGCGGTATCGGGTCCGGATTCTTTTCTTCTCCCTTGAGTTTCGCGAACTCCTTGAGAAGGGTCTGCTCGTGTGACGATAATTTGGTGGGAATCCTCACCTTTATCTTGATATACATATCACCCCGTTTGTTCTGATTATGCAAAAACGGGATGCCTTCCCCCTTTAATCTCAGTACTTTACCGTTCTGGGTTCCGGACGGTATATTGAGTTTTATTTTTTTGTCTTCCAGCGTGTTGACATATATTTCTCCCCCGAGAGCGGCCTGTGTGACGGATATCGGTATCATGCAATAAATATCGTTTCCTTCACGCTGGTAGTACAGGTGCGGTCTGATGGAAATATAGACGTAAAGGTCTCCCGGGGGACCGCCGTTCAATCCGCCGTCACCCTGTCCCGGAATATTGATCCTTTTACCGTTTTCGATACCGGCTGGAATCGTCACCTTGATACGCACATTTTTCTTGACGAGCCCCCGTCCGGAGCACGTCCTGCACGGCGATTCTATAATTTCACCTTCACCCCCGCATGTCGAACAGGTTGTCGCAATCGAAAAAAATCCTGAGCTTCGCCGCACCTGGCCGCTTCCGCCGCAGGTGGGGCAGAGCTTCTTCCCGCTTCCTTTGTCCGCACCGGTCCCATGACATTGCGAACAGGTTTCGTTATGGGGAAACGCCACCTCGATCTGCGTACCGAAAACCGCGTCCTTGAAATCGATCTCGACATCATAGCGCAGATCGGCCCCGCGGCGCTGGTTCGTACCCCGCCGCGAACGATTGCTCCTCGATCCTCCTCCGAAAAAGGAATCGAAAATACCACTAAAATCCCCGAAAATATCTTCAAAATCCCTGAAAACGGAGGAAAAATCATGGGCTCCTCCCGCCATCCCTTCGACACCCGCGAAACCGAACTGGTCATAGGCGGCACGCTTCTTTTCATCCGCGAGTACCTCGTAGGCTTCGCTGGCTTCCTTGAATTTTTCCTCCGCATCCTTGTTACCGGGATTTTTATCCGGATGATACTTGATCGCGAGCAGCCGATAGGCTTTCTTTATCTCTTCTTTTGAGGCGTTCTTCTTGACACCTAATACTTCATAGTAATCTCGTTTTGCCACGTCTGTTCTCTATACTTACGTAAGATGTGTATCCTTCTCAATTATCGTGTCGATCTTATGATCG
>JAFGHO010000082.1 GCA_016930085.1 Spirochaetales bacterium | reverse complement strand
TTCCCTCTCACATACCCGGCACCATGGCGCGGACCAATCACGAATCGATCTGTCATTTTTGTTCACTCGGCTGCAGGGTAAATTATAAGAAAATAGACGGTGTGACCTGTTATGTTTCAAACAAGCATCTTCACTGCGCAGGTATATCCGGAGGCGGGACGGTTTCTTCCAATGAGGGCTACCTCTGTATGAAAGGACGGTTCGGACACCGCTACCTGACTGAAAATGACCGTATCGCCGGACCGATGATACTTGAGAAGAACACGCACAAGCCGGCGGGCTTTGATGAATCCTTTGACATCACCGAAAAAAGACTCAAGGCGATCATCGATACCCATGGACCCGGCGCGGTCGCTGTTTTTTGTTCACCTGTGTTGTCGAACGAGGAACTCTACCTTTTACAGAAATTCGCGCGGACGGGACTCGGGACAAACGCGGTGGCGAGTCTCTCCCACCTGTTATACGGCCGTGGTCTGGACGGCCTCGATGCGGGTGCCGGGATTACCTGTTCGACGGCGACGATCGACGATATGAAACGGGCGGATGTTATCGTGACAATAAATCCGGGACGCGGTGATGAAACAGTGGTTCTGGAATTACAGATCAGGAAGGCGATGAAACACGGGGCGGCTTTCATTGCCGTGGACTCCTCCGAATCACGCCTTGCAAAGCTCGCCGATCTGTGGGTCCATACGAAACGTGGTTCGAATACCGCCCTGTTAAACGGCATCTGCCGCAAAATTCTGGAAAATGGCGCAAACGCAAAGGAAAACCCCTCTGATATCGAAGGGTTTAAAAACTTCAGGTCGATGGTCGAAGCGTTTCCCGAGGAGGAACTATACGCTGCTACCGGAATATCGCGCGAAACCTTCACGAAGCTGACCGGGCTTCTCGCCGATCCGGCAAAAAAAATATTGTTCGTCTATAATATCGATGCATGGGTCGACAAGTCGTCGTATGATCTCGCGGCGATCGGGAACCTCCTCCTGCTGAAAGGGTGGCCCCGTCATCGGGACAACGGGCTGATTCTCCTGCGGGAATACACGAACTCACAAGGCCTTCTCGATATGGGGGTCGATCCGCGTTACCTTCCCGGTTTCGTGACATACCATGAAGAAGCCGATATCAAGCGGATCGCACAAAGATGGAATACCGATCTTGAGGGAATTTTCAGGCCGGTAGATATCCTTTCGGACATGAAATCGGGAACGATCAAGGCCGCCCTTGTTTTCGGAGAGGACCCGTTATGGCACACCGAAAACAGGCAGTATTTTGGCGGACTAGACTTTCTCCTGGTCAGTGATTTGTTTCTCACAGAGACGGCGAAAAAGGCGGATATCATACTGCCGGGATCGTCTCCTCTTGAAAAAAACGGGACATATACACACTGCGATCTGACCATCCGCAGGGGAAATGCCGTCGTTGACGGCATGGAACCGGAAAACGGCATTGCAGTGATCTGCGGCCTTGCCCGCAGATTTATTCCCGGTTTCAATGAAGAGAATGCGGCCGGGATCTGTGAAGAAATAAGCGAGGTCAACAGGTTTTATCGGAATTGTACACCCGGCGAGTCATGGGTATCTCATCTTGCACTTCATGAATCGACGACATCGGCCAAACGGCTTCGATTCTCGGTTTTCGATACCGATTTCAGGACATTGAGACCGGAAAAACCTTCCGTTCTCTTTTCAGAAAACTATTTTAGGGATACAATAAAAAAAAGAGTACTTCCGCTGCAATAACCTCCGATGTTTAAGGGAATACCGGGATGAAAGAGAAAAGCGGTGAACGTGATAAAAAAAATATCGAACTCGCGCTGCGGGAACGGGTAAAAGAACTCCAGTGTCTTTATGCGATAAGCTCCGAAATGGAATCCGCCAAAGATATACATGAGGCGATTTCCGGGTCCGTCCGCCATATCATCGACGGGTTCCAGTTTCCCGACATTACCGAGGTTACCATACGAATCGACGACTCTTTTTACGGTAAACAACCGGGGGAGTGCGGAAAGTACGACAATTGTATCGAACAACCGATAGTCGCCGACGGAAAGCCGCGGGGAGAAATACGCATCCGGTATACGAAAAAAGCGGCATTTCTCGAAGAGGAAAAAAACCTGATCAAGGAAATATCGAACAAAATTGCACTGGCCATCGAAAAATATGACCTGAAGGAAGAACGCGAAAGAAATGTAATGAAACTCGAAGTGCTCGTGCGTGAAAAAACGAAGGAAGTGGAAGAATCTCACAGAAAAAACAAGGCGCTCAAGGAATTAACCGAAGCCCTCGAGCGCAGTAAAAAAAAGCTCAAGACGTTTTTCGATGCGATTACCGATATTATTGTCGTCATCGATCCTGATTTCAACGTCGTCATGTCGAACAAAGCCTCTATAGCGGGCAATACCCGGTGTTACGAAAAAATATTCAATAACAAGGCCGTTTGTGATTTTTGCCCCGCGCGTTTGGTCTTTACATCAAAGGATAGCCTGGCAAGGGAAGTGAAAATCGACAAAAAGACCTACCTCCTCAAGTCCTACCCGATTATCAACCGGCAGGGAAATGTGGTGAGGGTGCTGGAAAAATGCAGCGATATCACCAAGGAAAAACAGATCGAAAGGCATCTCGTCCAGTCCTATAAACTCGCTTCACTGGGAAAGCTCGTTGCCGGAATTGCACATGAAATCAATAATCCGAACACTTATATTAAAGGAAACCTTGCCATAATCCGTGAGTCGATCGCAGATATATTGCCGATAACCGATGAATACGTTAAACAGCACAGGGACATGAAAATCGCACGGCTTGATTATCGGACGTTCAGGGAACATATTCCCGTTCTTCTCGACGATATGATTCAGGGCGTGGATCGAATCAAGAATATCGTCGATGGACTGAGGAATTTTGCGCGAAAAAACGAAGGTATTCTGGAAGATGATATAAATATCAACACAATCGTTAGAAGCAGTCTGCACCTTGTCGAAAATCAGATCAGGCGTCATGCAAAAATCGGTCTGGACCTGAAAGAAGATATTCCCGTTTTCAAGGGGAACATCCAGAAACTCGAGCAGGTAATGGTGAATATGCTTATCAATGCGTCACAGGCGATTGAAGGGAAAGGCGGGCTCATCACCATCGAAACCGGTTTGAACGGGAAAACCGGCCGGGTTTTTGTCAGAATTACCGATAATGGTATCGGTATCGATGATAAAAATAAAAAGTACATCTTTGATCCTTTTTATACGACAAAGCGTTCAAGCGGGGGAACGGGGTTGGGTCTTTCAATCAGCTATGGTATTATAAAGGAACACAGAGGAACCATCGAGGTGGAAAGTTCATTGCATAAGGGAACGGCCTTTACCATTCTTATCCCCACAGGACGGGACATGCCGTCATGAAAAGAATTCTGGTTATCGACGACGATCAGGCTATCCTGAATTATCTGAACCTTTTTCTTCTTCAAACAGGTAAATTCGATATCCATGTCCTTCAGGATTCCCGTAAAGCTTTCTCAATGCTCGAAAACGACGGGTTTCATATTCTTCTGCTCGATATGGATATGCCGCATGTCACAGGTCTCGATATCCTCGAGTTCATTCGAAGCAGGAATCTCGATATCATCACGATCGTCCTTACCGGCGTCGAGGATATCGACCTTGCCATAAAGGCGATGAAACTGAAAACATTCGATTACCTGTTAAAGCCCATCGATGAAGAAAAAATCATGCACACACTGGGCCTTGCCATCGACCGCTCCGAACTCATCGGGGGGGGCACATCATCTCTCGTACCGCTTTCACTTGAAAGCCTCTCCCATCGGGAAATTTTCAGGGATATTATAACTCGAAACAACGAAATGATGAAAATATTCCACTTTGTCGAGAAATTCGCCCCAACGAACAACAGCATCCTTATCTGGGGAGAAAGCGGGACGGGAAAAGAACTGATCGCACGGGCAATCCACCGGATAAGCAAACGAAAAGATCGAAAATTTGTTGCGGTGAATGCCGGTGCTTTTGCCAATGAATTGTTCGTTTCCGAATTTTTCGGCCATGAAAAGGGGGCGTTCAGCGGTGCGGTTAAGGATAAAAAGGGATTCATCGAGGAAGCATTCGGCGGGACCCTCTTTCTTGATGAAATCGGTGAACTTTCGCTTCCAATTCAAGTAAAACTGCTCAGGGTGCTGCAGGAGGAAGAGTTCTACCGGCTTGGTTCCACGACTAACAGAAAGGCGGATGTGAGAATCATCGCCGCAACGAACAAGAATTTATTCGATGAAATCAACAGAGGGAATTTCAGGAAAGACCTTTTTTTCAGGCTCAATATCAATTCCATCTACCTTCCTCCGTTACGGGAGAGAAAGGAAGACATCGAACTCCTGTCGTATCATTTTCTCAATCTGTACAATAAAAAATACGACAAACATGTCACAAAGATATCTCCCCCGGTCTTGTCCCTGTTGCAACGCCACGATTTTCCCGGCAATGTCAGGGAACTCATGAATATCATCAACAGTTCCATCATTATAGAATCATCACAGGAATTGTCCATGAGTTCACTCCCCCACTATTTTCATGAACAGTCGAAAACGGAGATTAACGATTTCACCGTTCCGGCCCCCGGTTCGTATGATTCCCCTTTGCAGTCCCTGGAAGAGCTTGAAAGGGACCACATTGGACGGGTACTTCGATATACGAACATGAACAGGACGAAAGCTGCCCGGATTCTGGGTATTTCCAGGGTAAGTCTCATCGCAAAAATAAAGAAATACGGGATCGGGTAACGGGGCGATACCCTCACCTTATCGAATATTAGCCGCCCGGCGTATTCAGATTTTCAAATCGAACAAAAAGAATACAACTTGTAAGGTTTTTCGAAATCATTCTAAGGTTTTTTGAAAATTTAAATATACATTCCCTGATTGCATTCGAAAATTCCGAGTCTTACACTTTATATAGCAAGACGGGATTGCAGATGTAGATAGCAGGAAGCGATTCAAAATCTGGATGAGACAATGAAACGGCCTTGCGTAAGGTGTTTCGGGATATTCGTGTATTTAAAAAAGGAGGGTGCCATTATGAAATTCAGGGATATCAGTACGGGTGGTAAAATTACCCTTGGTTTTGTCATCATTATCATCATCACGCTGGTGATCGGCGTATTGGGCCTTTTCAATATTATCGGTCTGCGTTCCCTGTTTGTCGAATATGCGGAGTGGGGAGACATCGACATGGTGATGAATGAAGGAATCACACAGAAAGCACTCGCCGTTATCAACGCGATCGCGATGTACCGTCTTGACAGAAGTCATGTGAATATGATTGAAGTCGAAAACCGGTTCAATACATTGAATGCGGGTATGCGTGAATGGGACGCTCTTGTCGGCGGGAATCCGGAGCTTGTGAACATAGCCGGACAGATCAAAACCCGGATCGGTGCCATTAAAACCATTTCCGATAGTTATCGGGAACGGCTCGGAAATCTCGATATATTCAGAGAAAACTGGGATTTGATTATAACCGAGACGATTAAACTCCTTCAAACAACAATGGAGAAAACGATCGATCCGGCCAAAGAACGCGCCGAAAAATCGGGAAATATAAGAGAGATGATACGGTGGAGTGCCATTGACATGGTAATGAACGAGGAGGTCATCGCCAATTTTCTTCACCTGCAGACCGTCTCCCATGACTATTCGTATATTCAAACGGAAGAACTGTGGAACGGAGTAAAGAGCCGGCTTGATGTGGCGTCCGAAGGGATTGATGCATGGGCCGAGGTTATCGGCAGGGAAGCGGCCATGCTGAGGGTCGTCGAGACCCTGAGAAGCGATCTCGATGAATTCACCGATTATGCGGAACAGGTTCATGTCAATATCGTCGAAATGACCGGACTTGAAAACGATCTTGATACCAGCTATGCTTCAATTGTCACCACCCTTGATGATGTCATGGAAAACACGATCGATCCGGCAAAAGAAGCATCGCTTGAAGTCGCAATGGAAAGACAGCAGAGTGCAATTATCATCTCTTCAATACTTCTTGTCATCTGCGTGATTATCGCGATCGCGATGGCATTTGTCATAACACGCGGAATTACACAACCATTGAATTATTCGGTTTCAATCGCAAACAAGCTCGCGGACGGAAATCTGGCCATGCGGGTCCTCGTCGACCGTAAAGATGAAATGGGGAAACTGCTCTTATCTATGAAAACCATGATCGATAATCTCAGCGACGTCATTTCAACGATAAAAACGGCGGCCGTCAATGTCGCTTCCGGCAGCCAGCAACTTTCTTCGAGTACCGAGGAAATTTCCCAGGGTGCGAACGAGCAGGCCGCGGCCGCCGAGCAGGTTTCTTCCGCCATGGAGGAAATGGGTTCCAACATACGCCAGAACGCGGACAATGCCCTTCAGACGGAGAAAATTTCACTCAAGGCGGCGCAGGACGCCCGGGAAGGCGGGAAAGCGGTTGATGATACGGTTGGGGCAATGAAGGAAATCGCGGAGAAAATCAGGATTATCGAAGAGATCGCCCGCTCGACCAACATGCTTGCCCTGAATGCAGCCATTGAAGCGGCACGGGCAGGGGAACACGGGAAGGGATTTGCCGTTGTCGCCGCCGAAGTGCGGAAACTGGCCGAAAGAAGCCAGGTTGCGGCCGGAGAGATTTCCGAACTTTCGACCACAAGTGTGGCCGTTGCCGAAAAAGCCGGTGAACTACTTCGGAGAATTGTTCCGGACATCCAGAAAACGGCCGAACTTGTTCAGGAAATAAGTGCGGCCTGCAAGGAACAGAACTCGGGGACCGACCAGATCAATAAGGCGATCATACAGCTTGATTCGGTCATTCAACAGAATGCCTCTTCAACGGCGGAGATGGCGGCCACCTCAGAAGAATTAGCAAGCCAGGCAGAACAGCTTCAATCCACGGTCGAGTTCTTCAAGACGAATGGAAAGGAATATGGCGACGGGAAACAAATGCGTCTCGAACGAGTCATCGATATGAAAAAAAAGTCGGAGAAGGGGCATGTCGCCCGTATCGTTCATCATACCGGAAGCTACAAGCGGACATCGGGAGAAAAAGAGCAGACGGGAATCGCCGTCGCGGACGATGACCGGAAAAAGAAGGGGGATGAGGGAATCGACCTTGATATGGGACAGAAAGACAAACCGGATACCCTGGATTCGGATTTTGAGGAGTTTTAGCCCGGACTTCTCACAATTACAAGAGTTCATATTGAAATGTTTGTTATCTGTTTATTATAGAGTGACTTGCATATTTAAGCCGGGTTTTAGCGCTTTTCTCAAAAAGCATACTGTTTTTTGACATTTACTATAATTGTCTATATTGAAACAAGTTAGTGATAATTAAAACTGTATGTGATAAAACCGCAGTAGGAGTCTGCCTGGCTATAATATAGCCATTTGATCGATGCTTCTTTCTCCAATGTTAAAATGTAATTCAAAAATATCTATACATGATTGCTAGTCTAATGATTATCGTTAAATGATCACGACAGGAGAATACCGCATTAATCGGTTGTCCGGCTTTTTTTATTTCCTTTAAGATAAAAATTCCAAGCGGCATGCACTTTTTAAGCGTTATACAATGTATGAGAATAGTTGCTTTAGGAGTGGCATATGATACAATCGCATTTGCGTGAATTCCATTTTATCATTCCCGGTACAATGAAAGAGAATCTGAGGAATTTCCGATTATTCGGTACTAGGTGTTCGTTGTCCGGTGTGATTGTCGGGATCATCTCCCTTGTCGATCCTTTGATCGTTAGGGAGCATCAATGGGGAAAACAACGGATGAGCCGGTATCAACCGGTATCGTTTAATCCCGATGAAAGCAGGGAGCATGTGCATGTGTATTTTCCTGAGGAGATGTATCGAAAGATCAAGCTGTTGCACTCGGATTTGAATTCTTATAGTATCGCGCAGCTTTTGCGTTGGTTGTTGGAGTTGTTTTTGGCGTTGGTGGAGAAATATGGGAATAATAAGGTTTTTCAGAAATTGAAAAAAACATTCAGTTATTGGAAAAGAGAAGAGGAAAACCTGCGATGTAATCCTCGAAGGAATTTACGACAATTGTTTAGGATAATTCAGCATTTACCGGGTCGGAATAGATTGATTTCCACTTATACAAGTCATTATTTACCATTTTGGATACTTCGTCTCTAAAAACACAGATACCGCCCACCCCACGCTTTATATATAAATACCTTCAGGGCCGACCATTACGAATAATTGTTTCTAAAAAGAAGAATACAACCGAAAATACAAACCGCCGGACCCGACATACGCTTGACCCGGAAACGGCAAACACGGAATGGGTATAAGCACATTATATAAACCGGTAGACCCGAAGCGTTCAGGGCTGCGCATTGAATTTCGTGATGAGATCGTATTTCCGTGTGACGCCGACTTTTTTGAAGATGCCGGTGATGTGGTATTCGACCGCCCGTTTGGACACGTGAAGCCGGTAGGCGATCTCCTTGTTGAGAAATCCTTCCAGAAGGAGGGATGCGATTTCCTTTTCGCGGGCAGAAAGACCGTATTTGATACAGAGGGAATCGAAGGTTTTTTCTGATTTCCGTTTTTTCAATCCCCCAATCCTCGAAAGCATACCGTCGATCCCTTTACGTATTTTCATTATCTCCCGTTTCTGAATGTTGTCCCGCAGCGCGATAATGGATTCTATTTTTTTCTCGAGTTCTTTAATGGAAAACGGTTTTCTGATATAATCGATCGCGCCGCCTTCCAGACCGTGTAACGCCTCGTCCCGCTCGTTTGCCGCGGATAGAAAAATAAAGGGAATATCGCAATATTCATCTTTTCCGGCAAGCATGGCAAGGAACGAATGTCCGTCCATACCGTCCATCATGACATCCGAAATGATCAACTCAGGAGGTTTCATGGATTCGAGCCGGGCGAGCGCTTCACGTGCGTTCAGTGCCGGAAATATGTCGTACGTTTTTTTGAGTGACGTTTTAAGGAAATCAAGCATCTGTACATTGTCGTCGACAATGAGTATCGAGGGTTTATCGCCTGATATCTCATCTTCCGTGATATCCCCGGGGGAGATAATATCTGCCGCGGGTTCGGAAAGAGGAATATCGGAGAGACCTTTTTCGCCGGGAGTTTCTTTACTCTCGATAAAATCAACGGTGAAACTGGCACCGCCGCTTTTGCTTTTGGCAACGACGATCGATGCACCAAGATCGTCAAGGATTTTCTTCACGATCGACAATCCAACGCCGATGCCCTGTTTACTCGACCGTTTCCTCGAAAGCTGGTAATACGGTTCGAATAGGTGTTCGATTGTCTCTTTGGAAAGCCCGGGCCCGTTATCGCTTACGCGGAATACCGCCTTGCCGGCTTTTCTTCCCACTTCTACCGCGACCCTCCCGCCCGGCGGCGTATATTTGATCGCGTTTTCAATCAAATTATTCAATACCCGGTCGAGTGCCCACGGGTCGATTTTGACGACGATATTATTCATGGTGTTGAGTTCTATGGTAATGTCTTTTTTTGCGGCAATGGACCTGAACAGTATGCACTTTTCCCGTACGGATTCACAGAGATCGACGAATGAATCATGTGAAAACGACATTCTCCCTTTTTCGAGCCGTTCCGCATCGAGAAAATTAACCATATTTTCGATCAGGATATCGATGTTCTGTTTGACGATATGCAGTTCCGGATCGGGGTTGCTGCGTGCCAGAATGCGTTCGAGGTAATTCTGGATCAGCGTAAGCGGTGTTTTCATCTCATGTGCGACATTGATGAAAAACTGGGTTTTTTGTTCGTTTGCCTTGTAAAGCATGCGGTTCGTCTCTTCCAGCTTTTCATTCACGCTTTTCACCTCTACCATGAGACGCATGTTCTTTATCGTACTGCCGATCGGCCCGTTCAATGTGTCGTATACAAGCGACGCATAGTTGTTGACGTCAACCGCGATAAACCCGTACTGCTCGTCTTCATAGAACAGCGGGAGGATGCAGGAGGATCGTCTCTCGTCGTGAACAAGTATATCGCCGAACACCGATTGTAAGACAAGGGTTTTCTCCCTTACGTCCTTGTCACGGTGCTTCCTGCCGTAGCCCGAGATGAGTTTGACGCAATCCGAGGGGGCGGGCAAATCCGTGTAGAGAAAGAGAAAGGCGCTTTTTATTTTAAAATCAGGCAGAATACGGACCAGCCACTCGTCCAGCTCACTCGTGTTTTTCAAACGTTTGAGATCGTCCAGAATGAAGATTGTTTTTACAAAACGCATGACCATCTCCCTGCCCTGTCCAGTCAGCCCGATGATGTTTTCAGGTGCTATGGGTTTTTCGGTATCCGGCTTTCTTGCAGGGGTTTCCGGGCGGGGGGCGATAGTACCCCCTTTGTATTTTGTTCGACCGCCGCCACAGCCGCATGAGTCGCGAATAACGAGTTCGGCGTTGAAGACCGTGTCCTTTCTTGCGGGGTCGTATGATTGGAGAAGTGATACTGCGGTTTTACCGATTTCAAAAACATGCGGGTTCACGGTAGTGATTGTCGGTTCTTCAAAAATTGAGTAAAGGATGTCGTCGAATCCGGTAACCGCGACATCACGGGGTACATTGAAGCCGCGGTCTTCGAGTTCGTTCAAAACGCCCCATGCCATCTGGTCGTTCGCGCAGACGATCACATCCATGTCCCGTCCCGGTATGAGGCCTCGTTCATCAATGTAGGTCCGTACCGCCTCTCTGCCGGAGGGGGTTGAAAAGTTGCCGCTTGTTATAAGAGAGGAATCAAGCGGTATTCCCCCGGATCGCAACACGGACGTATAAATTCCCGATCGTTCGATTGCATCGGGGCTTTTCCCGGGACCGTTTACGAACGCGAGTTTCCTGTAGCCGTGATCGTCGGTGAGGTGCCGGACGAGTGAGTGAAATCCGTTCACATTGTTCGTGAGTATCGCGTTGCCGTGAGTTGATGTAAAGCCGATGGTGACGAGAGGAAGGGACGCGTACCGGGAAACGAATTCCGACACCTGCTTGTCCGTACTGAAGTTGGTGATCATCGGAAGTATCGCGAGGCCGTCGAGTGAGGCGTCGAGTGCCATATCGTAGACGACATTAAAACCCTCTTCATGGGGGTAGGGTGAATTGATCGAGCGGCCCACGAAATAAAAAACATCGATATTATTACGTTTTGCCTCGTGTTCGATTCCTGATATAAGTTCGGACTGATAATATCCCTGAAACCAGTCGGTGAGAACACCGAAACGAGGCCGGGTTTTTTTTGACATCGAATCATCCATATTGTTTCTGCCGCATTATATATGCATGCGAATATATTTGTACGCTATTGAGTTGTCGTTACCGCAATACATCACGCCTTTTCAGTATTCTGATGTCATAATAACATACAATCGTACCTGAAATCAATACCCGGTGAACCCGGTGTGCCATTGACTCGCTTTGAAAGAAATATCCAGCCATATTTCAAATCAAAAAGGGTGTTGTCGCGATCGATCCGCCTTCGGTATTTTTACGGCAAACCGAAGGTTTACCGTTACGGAGAACCGGGTACAATGAAACGTACTATTGTAGATGCATTTAATACACCGGAGTGAGGACGCTTCGGATGAATTTTATAAAAAAGGAGTTTCAAAAATGAGAAAAAAGGTGTTTATCGTAGTAATTCTGATCGCATTCAGCCTGGGTCAGGCGTTTGCGGCGTCATGCGGTGATGTCAATGCAAACGGGGAGGCCGACATTGTTGATGCACTCCTCATCGCCCAGTACGCAGTGGGCCTGTATCCGGCGAATTTCGATTCCTCGGTTGCGGATGTCAACGGGGACGCCGATATAAATATCGTCGATGCCCTTCGTGTCGCACAGTACTCGGTAGGGCTGGTATCCCAGCTGTCATGCCCGTCGACATCGACACCGGATCCCACATCGCCGCCCGCAAGCGGTGGGCCTAACACGATGGGCTACTGCGGATGTTCGATGGCCGAGAATGTCGCGAACGGGTATCGTGCGGTCGGCGGCCAGCGTATGTGGGGTGGTTACGGGACGGGAGGTATGGTCGTCCAGAACTGGACTGACCCCAATTCCAGTTCATGGCAGTTGTTCGACCAGCAGTCGGCCAGATACGGAAAGCCGTCCGCGGTGTGGGTGCAGGTGTGCATTTTCCCGCAGGGAGCGACATACGATGAAGTGAAACAGATGATCGCAGCCGCGAAGCAGCATGCGGCACCCGGCGCGACGATCTACATCACCGGTCAGCCGCTTTACCCGGAGGGCAACGTGTGTACGCTGGCGGGAGGGGCGGACGGACCTCCGTCGACCGACAGACTCGCGCAGCAAGCGGGTAATGATTCGTCGCTGAACGTGATATACTCCGGGACCTTCACGCTTCGTAACTCAGAGGTAGCGGACGGTTGCCATGCAAACTCTGCGGGCGAGCAGGCACTCGGAAACCAGGCGGTGGAAAAGTGGGGCAGGTAGATATCGAAGGTACGTGCACCTTGACGTGTTATACGGCCGGACAATGGATGTGAATGATATCGCGGGTATATCCCTTACCCTGACTTGTTGATACTTTGGTGTCAAAGGTCACCTTCTCACCAATGCGGATTGTTCTTCAGGACAATCCGCATTGGTTCCTATATAAACGTCATCAACAGTGCGTAAAAGAAAGCAGGTCCCGGCAACCCCGTTTGCGCGGCCGGTCATTCCCTCTTTTTTTCCGGAATCCTCAGAATGATCTTCTGCCCTTCTTTTGTAACAAGCAGCTTGTCATGCCCTTCCGCCTTCAATGCATCGACATATTCGGCGGGAAGCTGCAGGCGGCCGGAGCCGTCCATAACAACCATTTCGATGTGTGTCGATGAGTCCCCCGAAAAACCGAACTCGTGCGGTGCCTTTGACCCGTGTAGTTTCTTGAACTCACGGCTGTAAAAACGATTGTGGATAAACTCGCTCGACACCTTGCCGTCCCTGATCGCCACAATGCGGTCGACTTTTTTCGAGAGGTCAAGGTCGTGGGTGACGATGACGACGGTCACCTTGAGGGTCTTGTTCAAATCTCTCAGGATGCCGAGAATCCGGTTCGTCGCCCCGGTGTCGACGGAACCGGTCGGTTCATCGGCGAGGAGGAGACTGGGTTTGTTCGACAATGCGATGGCAATCGCCGCACGCTGCTGTTCGCCGCCCGACAGTTCGAAGAGGTTGTGGTTTCGTCGATCATCCAGACCGACCATCTCGAGCAGTTCGCGGGCCCTGCTGTTTTTTTCCTTCAGGGACATCCCCGCCATGGGAAGGCGCACGTTGTCGAGGGCTGAGAGGTAGGGGATGAGGTTTCTCGAATTGTTCTGCCACACGAAACCGACCGTCCGGCGTCTGTAATGATCGAGTTCCCTTTCCGTCAGCTTGTATAACTCCCTGCCTGCGATGCTGATTTTTCCGGCTGACGGCCTGTCCAGTCCGCCGATTATATTCAGCAGCGTGCTTTTCCCGCTTCCGGAATTACCGATGACGGCAATAAATTCGCCGTCATCGACTTTCAGATCGAGTCCCTGAAGCGCGACAACCTCGATCTCCGTGGTTTTATATATTTTTACGAGGTTTTCACATTCGATCATCTTTTTACGTCTCCCGCGATTTTCCCGTCCCGGAGGGTATACACGTGATCCGCCAGTTCCCGGAAATTCGGATCGTGTGTCGTCATGACGACGGTCATGCCCATTTCCTCGGAAAGCTCCTTGAACAGATTGAGGACCTTGATCCCGAGCATGGTATCAAGCGCCGATGTCGGCTCATCGGCAAATATAATATCGGGAGAATGAGCGATCGCCCTCGCAATCGCCACACGCTGCTGTTCGCCGCCGGAGAGTTCGAATGGTCTGTGGTACATGCGTTTATGCATTCCGACGATCTGAAGACAGTATTCGGCGCGCTCCTTCCGTTCGCCACGGGCGAATCCCGAAACCCTTAAGCCGAACTCGATGTTTTCATACGCCGACATTATCGAGATAAGCCCGATGGACTGAAAGACAAACCCCATCCGTTTTCTTCTTAAAAAATCCTGTTCCGATTCGGACATAGAGGTTATTTCCGTCCCGTCAAAAAAAATATTTCCCGACGACGGCGTATCAAGCGCCCCGAGCAGATTGATAAGGGTGGTCTTCCCCGAACCCGAGGGACCGCAAAAAATCGTCAGATCCCCCCTTTCGACGGTCAGATTCGCTTCCTCCACTGCATGGACTTCTTCCAGGCCGGAATGATAGGTCCGTGAAAGTTTTTCGGCGACGATAAGCGGTTTCACCTTTTAATCCTCCCCCAGCTTCAATGCCCTGCCGATTTTGAGCCGCCTTACAAAGTACCTGAGAAGAAAAAGCCCCGTTCCCAGAATGATACCGACAATCGCATAGATCTTGATATAATCAGCCCGGGAGGCGATCACGGCAAACGGGGGGACCTGCGTCCGGGAACTGAACACGAGTTGCAGAAAGGGAACGAAAAGCCTCGAGGCGATTCCCCCGATGACAATCCCCATGAAAATCGCACTACCCGACATAAGCAGCTGCTCGAGGACGATCATCGTCATTACTTCCCTCCGTGTCAACCCGATCGCCCTGACAATTCCGAACTGGAGAATCCGTGACCTGAGTGAAAGCATCCAGTAAATCAAAAAACCGATCGCACAGACGAACATGATAAGAATGAATCCCTGGGTGAGGGCGCCGTTGATCCCCTTCAGAAGGGGGTCGTTTTTCCGCCTGATGAGTTCCTGCGAAATACTGTCCATCTGCCTGATTTCCAGTTTCCGTTGTTCGATATCCGTATACACCGTTTCGTCCGGCGCGCCGTCTTTTTTTCGTAACCAAATTTGATACGGTTCGAGCGAGAGTCTGTTCTGTAGATATTCGAGATTGGCGACAACAAGTGAGGGGAGGGTGTTGAAGGTCGTTCTTGAGTGCGGATTATAGGTGGGCCAGTAGTCGACAAAAGCGTAGATCGTTCCCTGTAAATAATCCTGATCTCCCCATGTAATGGAAATCGTATCACCTTCCCGGCATTTGTACAGGCGCCCGAAATTTTCCGAAACTAAAATCGCCTGGGGCGAATCGGCAAGGAGGTTCAGGTAGTTGTTGATATGATAGGGAAGAAGATCGTTCCTGAACCACGCGACCTCCCCGAACTCGTGCGGGACGATTCCCATGACGGTGACGTTCGTTATCAGGTCATTCCCCACCAAAGCCTTTCCCGACGTTTTCGTAAATACTTTGGTCACTTTTTCCGTCCCTTCGATCTGCGTGTACGGGAAAAAAGAAGGTTCCCGGAAATGAACAGCCGCGGATATGCCTTCCACCTCTTCTTCAGGGACAAAGGAGGGGGCATTCCTGTTTTTTCGTGCTTCCTGTGATGTGATGTCCTGGGCCCAGACAGGCTGTAACGTGAGATCCGCACCGATTGCGTACCTGACCTGATCTTCGATATTTCGGTTCAGTGTTCTTGCCATATTCGCGTTACAAATACCGATCGCGATCGAAAAAATGAGAAAGAGCATTAAAAACTGCCCTTTTTCCCCGGCCCTTCCTACCTCGAGGAGTGCCGCATACATGAGGGGCGACCATCGTTTTTTCCCGACATGATGTACCACCCCGACAATGACCGGGAAAAGGCGCAAAAACAGCAATCCGGTTCCGAGGATAAAAAAGGTTGAGGCAAGAAAAAGCAGCGGATCAATACCGATATCGATCCCGCTCGCCCCGGTTATTTCCATGATGTTTTCCTGGCTTTGATATCTGAATATACCGTAGCCGGCGATACCGAGGATCAAAACGTCGATGAAATATCTTTTCCAGAGCGGGGGTTTTTCTCCCCCGGACTTTTTCAGCTGAAGTTCGACAATACTCATCCGGGCCCTGAAAATAACAGGGACAACGATCACGGCAATGAGAAAGACGAGGGTAAGGCCCGAATACAGGTAAGCGTCGGCGTTGAACGCAACAGGTAACGCCGCACGCCGGACGAATTCCAGAAATCCATTACTCGCCCCCATGATCCTGCAGATCGCGAAACCCATGGGCGGGCCCGCGATCAAGGCGATTCCGCTGATAATAAGGCTTTCGATCACATAACCGGTCAATACCTGGAGTGAGCTTTTACCCCTGCTTTTCAATACCGCGATTTCGTTTTGTTCGTTTGTGAGGATTTGATGTGATATCATGAAAAGATAGAAGAATATGAGAATCAATACCGGTATATTAACGATCCAAAGAATCAGACGGAGTTGTTTTTCCCGCTTTGTGTAATCGATGAGAATAGGTTCCGCCTTGAAATCGATACTCAAAAAATGTCTGTACCTGTTCGCAAGGCGGTGGTGGGTTTCAAGGACCGATGTCATGGTTCCGATATTTTCCAGGGTGAGTCTATGATAATCGAGGGCGATATTCCATCTGGCGGAAGTCAAAAGGTGTCGTTGTTTATTCACTATCTGTCCGGTAAAAAATGAAAAATCGCAATACATGGCCGTTGAATTGACGCCAATCTCCCAATAGGTATCGGTAAAATCGCGAAACGTAAAAACACCGATGATCACTGCCTTTGTGAACGGTTCGTTCATGCGGGTTTCCACCGTACATACCTCACCCGGATAAAGGTTGTTTTCCTGAAGGAACTTTTCGGTGACGATCACCTCGATAGTGCCGTCGGTTATTTCGGGTGAAGGATATCTGCCCTGAAGAATTTCTATATGCTCCTCCATATCCTCAAGGGCCGAGAGGGTGATATAACGGCTTTTCGGATCGGCTTCCCGCCGAACGGCGGGCGCTATCTCATACGAGTCGATGGTTACTTCTTCTGAAACCGATAGCACGGGAATCGGGATCTGGGGAATCAATTCGGCGAAAAGGTTCGATTTCAGATTAATGTAAGCGGGAAGCCGTTCGTCTTCATCGAGGTAACGGACATTGGCCGCAACGAGATAATTTCCCGGAAAACTCCTGGTTTTCGTCTGATAGGATTCGAGATCGCTTTTTAAAAGGCGCTGGAGAATGCCGCTTGTGTAAAGGGGTATCGAAGCGACCATTGCGACCGCCAGAATGAATCCGGCAAGGAGGCAGCCGACCATAAGCCGGTTGTTGATCATTTTCTTGAGAACGAACCGGAACATCCCGCTTTCCCCTCCCCCTATTCGACAATCAGTTCGCCGGGCTCGAGACCGCTTTTGATTTCGTATTCGGATGTGGTCTCGATGCCCGTTTCAACATCACGCTCGCTTACCATATTGTTTTCGAATACTTTCACGAACTTCCTGTTCAGGTAGGAATGAACGAGTCTCCTGGGTATGACGATGACATTGTCTGCGCGTTCCAATACGGCTTCAATGGTCGCGTCGTCGTCGATCCCGGTTCCCGGGGGCAGACGATCGATCCGGATCAACACCGTCTCTTTCATTTTGTCGTAATCGTCGACGGGTGCCTGAAAGGGTGTCATGACCACTTTTCCCCCATACCGTTTGCCGTCAATCGTGACCTCGACCGGCATACCCCACCGGAAACGATCGTGTTGTGTTCCCGTGTATTTGAGGATAAGCCGGTCCGGTTGGGCGATCTTCACGATCGTGTCGTAGGGTTCCAGGTATTCACCCTCGTGAACAAAAGCCACATAATCGACGATACCGGAAATCGGCGCCCGCATGATCGATTTTTCGAGTTCATCATTGAGTTCCTCCAGTCGAAGACGCGCCATTTCGATATCGTTCCGGGCGGCGGCAAGCTGGTATTCATAATCCATGACGACCTTGTCGTATTCGCGCTCGCCCACGGCGACCGAGTGTTCCTGTTTTTCTATCTCGATCTGCGCCATACTCTCCTTGAGTCTGTATTTCAGTTCGAGATCGCGTTTTAACTGATCGAGGGCCATTTTGCTGATTGAGATGTCGATCTCCGCGATTTTTCCGAGTTTCTCGAATATGTCCCGGGCCCTCCGGAGAACGATCTCCTGCCGTTTGATTTCAGTCTTCAGGGTGTCGGTGTCCAGCGTCGCACAGATATATCCCTTTGCCACTTTCTGGCCCGGGGTCACATCCAGGGTTTTCAGATACCCGTCGCGGCTTTTAAAGGACACATCGACCTCTTTTTCAGGGGCAAAATAACCGGTACAGGTGATGCTTTTGACGATCGATCCCTTTTTGACTTCGTGGGTTTTATAGACGACCTCTTCCGGTTTTTTCAGTGGCGGTGCGAGCATCTTTTCTTCTTCCGGGAAGAAGAATCCACTCATCGAGGCGATCAGCACAATACCGGCAATTATCCCGATGATCGCACTATATTTTCCCGCTGCCGCCAACGAGGATTTATTTATTTTCATTGTTACCCTTCCGCCATTCATCAAGCTGGGATTGGACTTCGACAACGAGTTTGTCGATGCCTTGCTTTTTCTGTTCCCTGATATAATTCTCTATCGAATCGGAATTGTATCGCTCCCCTCTCATATAGTGTTCGAATTCGCCCAGGACGATCCTCCTTCCCGCCATCAGATTTTCTGGATATACCGGACGAAACGCGCCGTGAGGGGGATAACGTGAGGTGCGTTCAAAAGCGGCGATCACTTCGTCCCTGTATGTCCTGGAGGCGGAGACATGGGTGCGTTCGAAGTCCATATCGAGAAAAATCGTCCGCTGCCAGTTGAGAAATGCGTCCTTGATCGTCACCCCTTCGGGAAAGTAGTACTGGTCTCCTTTCAGCAGGTAATGTTTTTTTTTGATACCGTAACGGAGGAGATCATAATGATCCTGGTTGCCGTGCAGCCACTCGACAAACATCATAGCCCGCTCGGGATGTTCGGAGTGCGCACTGACCGCCATTCCTTCGATATTATAGGAATAACGCAGCGAGATCGAATCCGGAAAAAGCGGGTATTCGACATACCGCCAGTCGACGCCGGCTTCAAAAAGCACGGTATTGAACCGTAACGCCTGAAGCTGATATCCCATTACCGCCGCTATCCGTCCTTTCGCGATCAGGTCGTCGTATGGTTGAAGGAAAAATGTGTCTTTGAGAAAATATCCTTTCCGTATCCAGTTATGAACGCGTTCGACTGTCCGGGGAAATTCGGGCGTCTGCTCCCACGGAATGATTTTCATTTCCGGATCGTCCCATCTGTAAACAAGGCCGAGGACGTAATCGAAGACGACATATCCAAAGCCGGAAGCGAACAATCCCAAAAGGGTATCATACACTGCGAGGGTGACAAGAATATCCTCTTTTTTGTTCACCGTATCGAGGTACACATCGAAATCATCCAGGTTTTTGATGGGCGGAATATTATGTTTCTGCATGAGGTCGTCGCGGACGATAGCGCACATCATGTTTATTTGCGTGAAATTATTGGGGACGGCAAACAACCTGCCGTGCCGCCTGTGAACTGCGAGCTTATAGTCATCCAGCCTGCTGTAATACGAGGGTGCGTATTTGGGAAAGAGATCGGTGATATCGAGGGCAAAGCCTTTCTCATATGCTTCTTCGAGAAAATCGACGCTTCCTTCATTATTATATGCGAACATATCGCAGGGGTCTCCCTGGGCGATCAGCCTTTTTAATGTGTCCCTGTAAATATAGTGCGGTATAAAGATAAAATTCAGCTTGACGTTCAATGCCTTTGCCGCCTTTTTTTCGACCTCATCAAGCACGTCACGCATCGCCTCCTCATCGCCGTTATTCGCGATGAAATAGAAGGTGAGGGTCACCGGATCGAGGGAGACCTTTTTGATGCCCTCGCCGAGCAGATCGAGAGTGTCGGTTTTCGGGCTGCACCCGGATACCGCGAATACCATCATGGCTGCGCAACATATACGGACAAAAAAAAGTCTTAGTTTCATTTCACGCTTCCTCTCTTCAATAACCAGCCCGGCTTATTTCGTCGATAAAAAGCCGGGCGTCGTTGTTCATCTTTTTATTCCGTGAAGTGTTGAGAAATGTTTCAAACGCTTTTTTCGCCTCGCCGTACCGGCCAAGGGCGACATAGACTTCCCCGGTCTCGAAAACGGCATTGATGAATGTGGGATAATGTTTTGCGACGAAATCAAGTTCCTCCAGGGCTTCCCCGAATCTGAGTTCCATTCTGTAAATAACGGAAAGAAGATAACGTGCAAGCCCGTTGTCAGGATCAATCCGCAGTGCTTTCCCGGCCGCTTCCATGGCGGCATCGGGGGAATCGGTTCTCATGAAGGCAAACGACAGATTGACATACCCCAGGGGATTGTCCTCATCAAGGGCGATCTCTTCCCGGTACGCGTCGATTGCCTTCCCGTATTGACCGTTTTCCGAGTACTTGTCACCCAGGGCGTGATAAAAGGCGTAATTATAGGGATTCAGCCGGACCGCGGTTTCAAGATACCCAAGGGTATCGCTCCCGGGCGAATCATAATCCGCGTAACGGGCCTTGAGAAAATTGACTTCGGCCTCGACATACTTCCCGATTCTTCCGACCTCTTCCCCTCCGGGCAGGTTAAAAACACGGCTTTCCGGGTTTCTTGAATACCTCAGTAGTTCGTCGATTATCGCGAGATTCGGATGCCTGCTGATATAACGGCTGAACTCGGGAAGAGGATAATTATCCGTTGCGGGCGGTACATCGGAACAATACGGGATGAGTTTTTCCTCCGTGCAGGCAAAGAGGGCCAGCAGGGCAAAGGGATCGTCCAGATGGACCGTCCTTAAATCGGCCTTCACCTTTTGCCGCCTCAGCTGCAGATCCAGTTTCCGGAAGTCCACCTCAAGAGGTCCGGGGGTCCCGACGAGGAGGATGTGACCGATATTGCACACCCAGAGGCTCGTGTGGGGAAACACCTCGACGAAACTCCGGACGAGCATTTTGTATTCGTTCTCCGTCATCCAGTTGGTGGCCATCCATTGGCACATAACGCCGTGTTCGCTGAGCCGCCGTTTGCACAGCTCGTAGAACTCCTTCGTATAGATGTTGATGCTCAGCCGCGGGTGCACGGCGTTTGTCGTGATGACGTCGTACATGTCCGTCGAGGCGGCCAGGAAACTTCTGCCGTCATCGACAACCACCCTTAATTTGGGTTCTGAAAGCACTCCTCCGTTTTCTTCCTTGAAATAGCCCGTCGAACCATAGAGGATTTCCGGACATATTTCGACGCACACCACTTCCTCGATATCGTCCTGAATCAGCGATTGCGCCGTGACGCCCATACCGAAGCCGACGACGAGTGCGGTGCGGGGATTGTCGCAGAGAAGGTAGGGCAGGTACCCGAGCAGCTTGTGAACCCGGATGTCTCCGTATTCGGCGATCGCGGTCACCGCGCCGTCGATTGCCAATTCCTTCACACCGTCAAACTCTTCAGGGACGGCGACCGTGGAGCCGAGTCCTTCCCGGTAGAAGAGAAGGCGGTCGCCTTCCTCTTCAGTCTGCCAGTGCCTGAAGTAGCGTTCCCCCGGCGCGAAAACCAGCACAATGACGGCGGCGCAGAGCGTTGAAAGGGCAGCGACTGCTTTTATCGGCCTCCTTGTGCGGGGATGCGCGATAATGAGGGCGAGACCGATACACACGTTCAGCGCCGCGGTAACGAGGACGGCGTTCACCACGCCGAGAAAAGGGATAAGGATAAATCCGGCGGCGAACGAACCGAATATCGAACCGATTGTGTCCAGGCATCCGATCACCCCGATCTTTCGGCCAACTTTCCCGATGTTCGTCGTGTAGATGCCGGCGACAATGGGGAATGTCGTCCCCATGAGGACGGCGGGCGCGATCAGGAGGAGAAAAAAGAGGAGATATTCCGTCCCCAGCGAAAAAATCCACGGTTCGCCGTACTGCGGACGTACCGTGTTGAGGTGGCCCGCGAGCGGAACGAAGACAATCAAAAGGACGCATGAAACGATCCCGATCGCGATTTCGATCGCGCCGAGAAGAAAGACGAGGTTTTTCCTTCTGTCGACAAACCGGGTGATGATGAGGCTCCCGATCGAGATACCGGCGATGAACGCGGCAATCACGGTCGCGTAGAAATAGACGCTTCTGTCGCATGAAATACCGAGGAGAATCCGCGTCCAGATCACCTCATAGGAGAGGGTGGTGAATCCCTCGATCGCGAACACCCAGAGAACGAGCCTCAGGAAGGCGGGTGAATACCGTTCGGGTTCCGCCGCTTTTTTTGTTTTGCTTTCTTCCGGATTTTTCCCGTTATCATGCGGCGTTTCACCGGTTCGGGTTTTCCTGATGAAGAAAACGACCGCCGCGATTCCGAAATTGAAGCACGCGGCGAGAATAATGTTTCCCGAAAGCCCGATAATCCCGATAAGGACGAAACTCGAAAGCACGCAGCCTGAAACCGCGCCCAGGTTGTTCGCCGCATACAGCCGGCCGACGTTTCCGCCCAGACCGCGTAACGACGTGACATAATACTTGCTCAGGACGGGCAGGGTCCCCCCCATCAGGGTCGTGGGCGGCAGGAGGACGATAAACGATACGGCAAAACGGAAAATACTGTTGACATAGACGTCCGGCCGTATCGTCTTTGTCAGGGCCGTGTAGACACCGGTCAACACATCGAGTATTACGGGGAATAAAAGGGCGAATGCGCCGATACCCGCTTCCAGCAGCATAAAGACGAAAAGGGGGTCCTTCCGTTTGTCGATGAGTTTCCCGAACAGATAGCTGCCCGCGGCGAGGCCCGCCATGAAAGCGGTCAGGACGGTCGTTACGGCGACGGCCGTCAGCCCGAACACCTGGCCGAGCATGCGAATCCAGATGATCTGGTAAATGAGGGCGCTCACGCCGGAAAAGAAAAAAACGGCGATGAGTATCGGTTTTACGACCCGGACATTGTCTTTCATTGAAACGGATTATAGACCAAGCAGGGTGAAAAGACAAGGGAAAGGGCCATAGTATGTGCCGTCAATAAAAGACGACAATTGTCGTCACCCCGGGTGCGCAGGGGAATCCGGACGCGGGCTATTGCCGGAAAGCGATGCCGGTCGGGTAAAACATCTGGTTTTCGCCGGCGCCAATCGTGCCGAACGACGTCCAGTCCGTTCCCGATATGTCGCTCATGCGGACGATCCGGTGATTGTCGTAATCGGTAACATACATCCTTGAATCATCGTCAAGAGCAATAAAGCAGGGATGGCTGAACTGATTGACCCCGTTTCCCTGGGTGCCGATGGAAAACCAGCTCGAATTATCCATATCCCCCATTTTGATTATACGGTGATTGCCGTAATCGGAAACATAAACAACGCTCTCCCCGTCGACAGCGATGCCGGTGGGATAGGAAAACTGCCTTGTTCCGGTTCCCGCCTCGCCACCGACACTTTGCCATCCGTTCCCGTACATGTCATTGACACGGACAATCCGGTGATTGCCGTAATCGGCGATGTAAATTTTGCCGTCGCGGCTTAAGGCGACGCCGCAGGGACTCGAAAACTGAAGCGAGGTACTCCCCTCCGCCCCGAGGGATATCCAGCCCGCACCCGTCATGTCATCCGTGCGGACGATCCGGTGATTGCCCCTGTCCGCAATATAGATCCTGTTGTCATTGTCCAGGGCAATGCCTGAGGGATTCGTGAATTGGCCTTCTTCATTGCCCGCCGTACCGAAGGTCATCAATCCCTCTCCGGCCGTATTGTCCATGCGTATAATCCGGTGATTGTCATAATCGGAAATATAAATCTTTTTGTCGTTACCGGCTGCGATACCGTACGGGCGGCGCAGCTGTCCGGGCAGGTTTCCGTATGTGCCAAATATTTTCCTCCCCGTACCGGCCATGTTATTCATTTTGATGACGCGGTAATTGTTTTGATCGGTAATGAAAATTTCTCCGTTTTTCCCGGTAGCGACGTCCCGGGGATAGGCTAGTTGATCCGGACCGGCTCCATACGTCCCGTAGGAAGTCCAGCCATTCCCGTCCATATCATCCATCCTGATAAGCCGGCAATTGTTGTAGTCTGCGACATATATCCTGTTTTGTCCGTCGACCGTTATACCGAAAGGATTTTTAAACTGGCCCGTCGCACTTCCGGACCCTTCTTCGCCGCCGAGTGATTTCCACTCCTTGCCCGTCATATCGCTTATCCTGACAATCCGGTGGTTATTGTTATCGGCAACATAGATTTTCCCGTCAGGCCCCACGGCAATACCCTGAAATCTGTAAAATTGATTGACCCCGCTTCCCCTTGTCCCGAATACGGCCCAGCCCGCCCCGGTCATCTTATCCATCCTTACGATACGGTTATTGTAGGTATCGGCGACATAGATACGGCCGTCGATACCGGTCGCGATACCGAAAGGCCTGTTGAATTGCTGATCTCCGACTCCTTGTATACCGATGGTTGTCCAGCCTTCTCCCGATATATCGTCCATCCGGACAATCCGGTAGTTATAGGTATCGGCAATATAGATTTTCCCGTCGTTCCCGATTGCGATGCCCGAAGGATAATAAAACTGGCCTTCCCCGCTCCCCTGCCGGCCGAAGGTGATGCAGCCCGAGCCCGAAACGGGATCTATCCGGATGATGCGGTGATTGCTGTAATCGGTGATATACGCTTTCCCGTCCTTATCAACGGCGATGCATCGCGGCTTGTTCATGGGAAAGGCGGGATCGGGATAACTCTGCCACCCCGTTCCGTCCATGTCCCGTATCCCGAAGATTCTTGCATTGGATCCGTCGGCGACAAAAATACTCGGGAGTGAATTATTCATGTTTACCGGCTCATTCTCGGAAATGCCAATGTCGCTGCAGCCGGAGACGATCAGAAGAAACAACAGGAAAAGCAATGGTTTTTTGTTTTTTTGTCTTCTCTCTTTCATTTTCAAACTCCTTATTGAATAGCTTTTCATTTTGTTACACGTTGAAACAGATTTTCCGGTTTGTCAAGCATCATTGATGAGTAATTATACATCATTGGATTTTCATCAAGCGGTGTGCTTTGAAAACGGGAGTGCCAAGTAATGGAAAAAATTGTGTGTGCGTGAAGACAAAAGAAAAGGGACAGCCTGAACGGCCGTCCCTTTGTGTTAGTCAATAATAACATCTGCTATACGATTATTTACTGAATCGTGACACTCCCGTCATTCGCGATCTGATTAGCTATGGGATCCGTATTCTCATCGACAAGATCCACAATTGTCACCTCAAGCACGGTCGTTCCGCTTTCTATGGCAATCCAGTGTGTGATGAATAAATTGAGATCTTCAGAGGGTCCTTTCCCGCCTGTATCGAATCCGCTCATAACAAGCGTCCCTGTTTCCTCGACCGCGTTGGCCGCCGCGACGAATCCGTCCGGGCCGGCTTCGACGCCGTTTGTTCCTATATCGGTATCGACATCGAGATTAAAGGTGTTATATTTGATACTAATCCCGTATGCCGCAAGTTTTTGCTCGCCGGTATGGCAATGGACTTCGATCGTGAATTTATCGCTATTTTTTACCGTCAGTTCTTCCGGGACAAGCCATACTTCTCCCCCCTCTCTTCCGCCGGGAACGGCGGTCGGAGCTGCAGTCGGCACTATGGTCGGCACGGCTGTCGGTACTGCCGTGGGTACTGCGGTCGGAACTCCAGTGGGTACTGCGGTCGGTACGGCTGTCGGTTCATCGACAGGTAAATCCGTCGGCTTCGGCGATTCGTTCACATCCGCGCACCCGCCGAGGTTGATGATAATACATACGACTGAAAACAAAATTAACAAAACAGAAGCACAATAGACACCTCTTTTTTTCATTTTTCTTGCTCCTTTTATTTATTCTTTTGCCCTTACCATATATGCCGTTACGCTTTTCGCTTTCACCCCAATCCACGATATATAATGACAGGCTTATCTTTTCTATTATTAAGATAATCACGTTTTTACATATTTGACTATAAGCATTTACATTATTTTAATTATAGGATTATACCCCATACAAAGATAGGACATAAGACCTTATTGAAGAGCCATAAAACCGGGCGGTCTTTCCGGCTTCCTTTCCCCATGCTTGACAGAATCGGGCGGTGAGATTATAGTTTTTTGAAGAAAGTGATGTTTCCTGTCTCTTTCTGTATCCCGTATCCGAAAAGGTAGCAAGAGATGGTGTATAGAAAATCCTGTCTGCTTTTTATTCTCTCGATATTGATTTTATTCGGTTTTACGACAATTGTCGTATACGCCGGTGAAAACCTCCTCCGCAATCCGGGCATGGAACAGGGCGATATCGCCTGGTGGAGGGTCTGGGAATTCAATAAAAATATATCGCGTTTCGAGATTCAGACAGAGGACCCGTATGAAGGACGGTATTATGTCACGATCGTCAGTGATGAGGAAAACGACGCCCGGCTCGTCCAGCAAGTAGCGGTCAATGAAAATACTGTTTATAAAATATCCGCATGGGTCAGGACGGATAATGTCGGCCATGCGGATACCGATCTGCTCGGCGCCAATCTCTCCATCGACAACCACTTTATCACATCACCAGACGTCAAGGGGACGACGTCCGGATGGCGCTATCTCGAACTGTATGTCAGGCCCGAGCGGGGATTGACCCGGCTGCCGGTCGCCCTCTGCCTCGGCGGCTACGGCAGCCTGAACACGGGGAAGGCCTCCTTCGATGCGGTAGAGGTGGTTGAAGTCGAAGATATTCCAGCGCGCGCGGCGGTATTCTCCGTCCCCGCGCCGCGTACCGACGCATCCGGAGATGACAAGGGTGGGAAAAATACGGCGGGAGGATTTTCGGCTATAAGGCTTGTCTACATCGTCCTTCTCGGTGCCGTCGTTTTAGCGCTTATCGTTACGGGAATTATCATCCTCAGAAAAAAGGGAATCGTGAAACGGATTCCCGATTTTGTCGGGAAATGGATCGATACATTCTTTCCACAGCCGGAACAGCATCTGAGCGGGATTAAAAAGATCACGCAATCCCCCTACACGAAAGGAATCGTCGCCCTGCTGCTCGTAATTATTATCGGGCTGCCGTTTGTCCATGATATCTGGGAATCGATCGAACAGGAACCGATTCCGGGAAATGAAAACCACTACGTCTATCAGGCAAAGGCGATCCTCGAGGGCAGAATCGACATCGGTGTACGGCTTCACGATACGGCTCAATATAAAGGCAAGGTATATGTCATCTATCCGCCGTTTCCCGTACTCATCCTTCTTCCGTTTGTCGCCGTTTTCGGATTAAAAACGGAAGTCACCCTCATCGCGATTCTTATCGCCGTTATTAGTGTCATTCTCCTCGCGCGGATACTTTCCAGACTGAACGTGAAGCGTGAGGTCAGGCCATGGGTTCTCCTTGCCTTTTTTCTCGGGACCGGTTACTGGCTGTGCCTCAGAAACAGCCTCGGGGTATGCTGGTTTGCACATGTCGTTGCCGTGTTTGCCATGCTTGCCACCCTGCATGAAACACTGGGCAGGGGAAACGGAATCCTCGCCGGTCTGTTTTTGGGTTTCGCTTTTCTTTCCCGCCAGTTGAGTATTTTTTTCGCCCTCTTTATCGTGTTCGGCCTCTGGACGAACGATCGGAGAAAGGACATGAAAAACAGGATCATGCACACCCTTTTCTTTTTCTCCACTCTCGGCGTCTGTGTGATCGGATATCTGGCGTTCAACTATATCCGGTTCGGTAATATCTTTGACACGGGATATGCCTATCTGGAACTCGGCGGGTTTATGCAATACCGCGTACAGGAGTACGGACAATTCAGTATGTTTCATATTCCTTTCAACGCCGTCTATATGTTCCTTCAGGGTTTTCACCTGAATTACGGCGACGGACCGAACACGGTAACAAGCGTGCACCAGTGGTGGCCGCTCGATCCCTTCGGTACTTCGCTTACATTCGCGAGCCCCTTTGTTTTCTATTCGTTACGGGCGCGATGGAAAAAAAGTCTTCTCGTTCCCGCCTGGATTTCCATCGGCATCGTCCTTGTCGGGACACTCATGTATTACAACAATGGCTGGGTTCAATATAACACACAACGCTTCAGCATCGATTTTATGCCGTTGTTGATTATTCTTGTCGCCCTCGGACTTCAACACGGGAATAAATCCTTCTTTAAACTTCTTGTTCTCATGGCCGTCGTATTGAATGCCATTACCATGCTTGTCATCCCTGCCGCGGGATAGCAGCGTGTACGATAATATCTGAAGGTTATCGGACGTTTTCCATTTGAAAATCATACCGCTTTTCTTCTATAATGTTATACTAGAAGGTAAGGATAATATAAGGAATGAATAATATCGGAGAAAAGCTGAGAATATTGATCGTCGATGACAACAAGTTCGTGAGGGATCACCTGTGCCGGATATTGGAGGAAAAATATATCTGTGAAACCGCCGGTTCAAAAGATGACGCGCTAAAGAAGTTTAAAATTGCCGAAAAACAACATTATGCCTATGATTTGATTCTTCTGGACAATTATCTCCCGGAACCGGATGCGGGTATCGAGGTGCTTCGTTATGTCAGCGAGAACAACATCGATTCCATCACCCTTATGCTTTCCGAACATACGGAAAGCGAAAGCGACCCCTTTAAAACAGGCATCAAGGCCTTTAAAGCGGGGGCAATCGATTTTCTGCCAAAACCGTTCAAGCGGGAATACCTCGAAACAAAGATCGACAACCTGATAAGCAAAAAAAAACAGGCCCTTGCGATCATACGGATGGCTGAAACTATGGGTGTCGAACGGTTTGAGAATGAGTTGCATAAAATCATGGATGATGACGGTATAGACATGATGACCAAGCTGCGGGTGAAAAAGCTGTCCGGTGAGGTGAAGAACACTATCGGAAACGAGGCGTTTCTTGTCGAACCCCGCGATATCGAGGTCAGTGACAGCCCGGGCAAATCGCATAACAGTATGTGGAACAGAAGGATAAAGAGCATCAAGGACATTCCCGCGGACGCCCAGATTTCCGTCTTTAATGTTCTCGCTTCCCATAAACAGATATATAAAATCAAGTTCGGCAGTTACGGGCCTTCCGGCGTGCAGCATACCTATCGATTGCGGATCAAACCGCCTAAAATCGGTGAAGGAAAACTCTATTGCACCCTCTTCGGGCCGAGTCCCATCAACTGCGCACGGCAGGACCTGATCATTTTTGTCGATGCCGGTTTTGAAGAAAAAGTCAAACGGGACGTGGAGAAAAAACTGGGCGAACAGCAACTCCACGCCTGAGTGATCGGGCGTCCGCTTTTACGGGCAAGACCGGTTCCCGGCAGTCATTCAATTATCGTAGAAACGTCTATCCCCGGTACTGAAAAACGAGCCTGGCATGCGTTCCCTTTCCCGGTTGGGAGGTGAAGGTGAGGGTGCCGCCGTGTTCTTTTACGATATTTGCGGAAACCGCCAGCCCGAGACCCGTTCCTCCCCTATCCCTTTTTGTCGTATAAAAGGGATCGAAAATCCTTTTCAGTGTTTCCCTGTTCATTCCGGAACCTTCGTCTTTGACATTGATGACGATTTCACTGTTTTGGCTGTCGTAGGCCGTGGAAATCATGATTCCCTGTGTTGAATCCTCGAGCGCGTCACAGGCGTTCTGAATAAGGTTGACGAGTACTTGTTCGAGCCGCTGGTAGTTTCCC
The DNA here is from genome assembly GCA_016930085.1 of Spirochaetales bacterium. NCBI lineage: Bacteria > Pseudomonadati > Spirochaetota > Spirochaetia > Spirochaetales > Spirochaetales bacterium. The sequence continues at coordinate 18,330 of JAFGHO010000082.1, read as the reverse complement.
TTCAGCCGGGGTATGTTGTCCCCATAAGAAACATGAAAGTTTTGCGTGCTTTTTTTGATTTTATTTTCGACAAGGCTAATCGAGGACTGTATGAGGGTATTGATTTCGATTTCTTCCAGGGGAGTACCGACATCCTTGCGCGAGAATTTCCTGAGTTCTTCCACGATAAACTTGATTCTTCTTGAACTCCTTAGTATTCGATTGAAGCTTTCCCCGATTTCCTCTTTCATCTCCGTAACGGAAAGCCCCCCGACGCTTACCTCCTCGAGGGCTTCGCAGTACTCATCGAGAACACTCATGAATCCTTTCCACATTTTCGAACAGGTTTCCGAGGTGATCATGATCGCGTTGTTTGGATTGTTGATTTCATGCGCGACACCGGCGACGAGTGTTCCCAGGGAGATGAGTTTGTCGGCATGGATCAGCTGTTCCTGCTGGACACGTAATTGTTCCTCCGCACGTACGAATTTTTCGTATAGGGCAAAAGCGCAGAGTATGAAGAAAAAAAGTCCGAGGGGGGTGAAAAGGTCCGTGCGAATGATAAAGTTGACGGTAAGTATATCATTGATGATCGTCAGGACGAAGATAATCACTCCCGTCATGATAAAGCCGGCTCCGTCACGTTTCCGTGCGATCGCACGGACAATGATGATGATGATATATACGCACGATATAATGATGACGAATTGGTAACATTTCGTGATGAGATCGAAAAAACGTGAAGGAATGAAAAAAATGGCGATCGACCAGAGAATTCCGATTCCCGAAAGAATCCGAAGGATCAGTTTTTTACATTCCCTCGGGAAAAGAAAATAGATAAAGCAGAGAAATAGCGGAACACCGGCAAAAACGGTGAAGAGTTCCATCCTCGTGCCGATCTGCCAGTTGAAATCCGGTATTAACTGGAAGAGAAACCGCTCCCCGGTGACGAGGACCCTCATCATGATATCCCAGCAGAATAATCCGAAAAAGAGGAGTGAGAGCTCTTTTTTCCCCATCAGAAAAAGCACGATGTGATAAATCCCGATGACGAAGAGAACACCGGAGAGAAAAAGTTCCAGGGCGATCTGTTTGTCGCGTTCGTTCAGAATATCCTGTTCCATTCCGATCATGATACTCTTCCACAAACCGCCGAGTCCCTCATAAAAATTCGAAACCTGGATAATGATTTCGATCTCACCGCTATCACCGGGACGAAACGGGGCCACACGAGGAAGATATTGCGGCCGCATTTCTTCCCTCGTTTTTCCGACACGGCCGTTCCGTAACAGCGGCGTGCCGTCGATCCAGAGACGGTAGGCGGTGCTTGCGTCGAGTACTTTTATTCCCATTCTCTCGAGATGGGACGGAAGGGTGACGATGAGTCTGAATGTTCCATAGCCGAAACACGGAAGGGTATTTCCGTCATACTCGTAATCGTTCCAAAGGCCGGGAACCTTTCCGTATTGTCCGGCATGTGCCCGCCGGTCGGACATGGTAGTGAAATCTTCCCGTTCCAGCAGTTCGTTCCAGTAAAACTCCCACATGCCGTCGAGTTTGACGATTCCCTGGCGATCGAAGTCCCGGTTTGCGAGATCCATCCTGCCGTCGACCGCGCGCGGGAGGCCCCCCTTCCCCCAGAAGATCAGGTCGCATGAACAGAGGAAAAAAAACGAAAACAATAAAAGAAGGAAAAATACTCGTCTCACCGTTCTCTCCGTAAAATGTTTCTCGTTCCGGCCGGCTAGAGGCTTTTTTCAATGTAGCTGCCGATTTCATCTGGGGCGATGATATCGGTACACGTTACTTTTTTTTGCTCGATACCCGAAAGGCACGGATGGACCGGCAGGCCGGTTCGTTCATGAAGAAGTGAAAGGGCCTCGAAGTCATTTTCGACTGTCCGGCCGGTAATCCCGCGGTAGACCGCGACGGGAAACTTGTAGGGATTCGCCGTTGAGGTCAGGACGGCCGGGGTCATGTCGCCGGTTTTTTTCCGATACCCGCAGAGTACATGATAACCAACAGCGGTGTGCGTATCGAGTACATAGGAGTGGTCGTGGTACACCCTGTTGATTGCATCATATGTCCGGTCTTCGGAGGCGAAACCGCCGTAAAAAAGCTTTCGTATGGTATTCAATGCGCCGGGCGTTAATGAAAATGACCCGTCACGTTTAAGCCTCCCGTAATAATCTTCCACGTTGCCCCCGTCACGGCCCGTCAGATCGAATATTAGCCGTTCGAGGTTCGATGAAATAAGAATATCCATCGACGGAGAAACGGTTGAATAAAACGTGCGATTGATATTGTAGGTCCCGGTATTGATAAAATCGGTAAGAATATTGTTCATATTCGAGGCGCAGATCAATCGATTCACGGGTAGACCCATTTTATACGCGTAGTATGCGGCGAGTATGTTGCCGAAATTACCGGTCGGCACGCAGATATTAATGCCGTCTTTCCACCCGATCATTTTCCGTTTGTGCATCGCACGATATGCCCAGAAATAATAGGTAATCTGCGGGACAAGCCGCCCCCAATTAATCGAATTGGCGGATGAAAAAACAATTCCACGCTCCGCCGCGGCCTTGCGCAGGTCCCTGTCCTGAAAGGCATTTTTAACCGAGGTCTGGCAATCATCGAAATTACCGCGTACCCCGACCGCGGCGGTATTTTGTCCTTCCGTGGTCACCATCTGCTGTTTTTGGATACTGCTGACGCCGTCGCTGGGATAGAAGGTGATAATCGTGGTCCCTTCGACATCCCTGAACCCTTCGAGCGCCGCCTTGCCCGTATCGCCCGATGTGGCAACCAGTATCATTACCCTGAGTGATTCCGATTCCTTTCGCATCGCGGCGATAAGAAGCCGCGGCATACATTGAAGTGCGATGTCCTTGAATGCGGCGGTCGGGCCGTGCCAGAGTTCAAGGATTGACGTCGTATCGTCCAGCCGGTAAACCGGCGCGACGTCCGGAGAATTGAAGTTGTTTCCGTATGATGCATCGATAATACCGCGAAGTTCCGGTTCTTCGAAATCAGAAAGATACTGTTTCATGATTTCAAAGGCGCAATCTTTGTAAGAACATGCTTTTTTTACTTGTTCCATATCGATCGCGGGAAAGACCTCCGGAACGAACAATCCACCGTCCGGCACCATCCCGAGCCGGATAACGGTTTTTGACGCTTCCGGTTTCCAGTTGGCCCGCGTACTGATATAACGCATTCGTATATCCCTCTTTCTCGTCCCTTTTTCCGTATTCCCGGACTATTTCTCGCTGTCGGATCGCAGTAATTTCTTCATCCGGTCATCCAGATTACATTGATTTCGGAAATTTTACAATATCCCCTTCCGTGAAAATCCCGCTTCGTAAATGCGATTATCCGGGACCGTCAGTGAAGTATGGAGCACAAGTATTGCCGTATGTATTGAACGGAAAAACGATGCCGGGATATTACAAGCGTTGACGGTTTTTTACGCTCACTTTACGAATGAATCTCGTGATTGTTTTTCAAGCAGTCTGACGATCGTGTTGAAAACGATTTTTTCGTTTATAGGCTTTGGGTAAGCGCTTCGGGCTCCGATCCTCATCAGGGTTTCTATGGATTCGTCCTCATCGTCATCGATTTCGCCTGAAATGACAACCACCGGAATCGCCAATTCGTTTTCGGTCAGCCAGGAGAGAAGATCCCTTCCGTTCTCCTTGCCCAATGCGAGATCGAGGGTAATAATATCGGGCTGAAATTCGATAATCTTTTCCTTCGCTTCGCTGTTCGAGGCGGCAAAAATTATCGTCAATCCGCCGAAAAGGTCCGCGATGATCTTGCGGGGTTCCGGTTCATCGTCGACGATAAGAAGCTTTTTTTCTTTTATTCGTTCAGGCACTTCCCATTTGCCGCGGCTCAACCCATCGGCTGTTTCCCTCGATTCTTCATGATCCGACAATAAATCCAAGACACAATCACAGAGTATTTTTTCATTAACCGGTTTGATGAACACCGCCCGCGCATGCAACCGTTTCAACCCCTCATCGTTCGAGGCCCTCTCCGATCCTGATACGACGATAACGGGTATCTCCTTGCCCTTTCTGCCGATCATTTCGAGCAGAAGTATTTCGCCCTTCTGCAAGCCGAGATCGAGGTCCAGAATGATGATATCGGGTTTTTTATTCGGGTTGTACAGACGATCGCGCGCTTCATCGATTGTCGAAGCGAAACAGATCAGCATACCGATTTTTCGAAACATCTTTCCGAGGGATTCGCGGATATCTTCACTGTCATCGACGATCAGGATATTTTTGTTTTGAATCGCCGAATATCTTCTTCTGTTATCCGGCACCTCCCGTATACTCTGGCCCGCGGAAATATCGGTGAGTGCATCGCCCGGCTTGATTTCTTTTTTGCCGTACTTTTTGAACTTTATGATGACATTGCATCCTTTACCAAAAACCCCGGTTTCCTTTATCACGCCACCGGCTTCTTCGACCCTTTTTTTCACTGTCCGTAATCCGATGCCGTGTTCCGTTTTGGCTTCGGGATCGTCTTCATCCGCCGCTCTTCCTTTGGATGTGAATCCTTCGAAAACGAGTTTTTTCCTGTTTTCGGGAATTCCCGGCCCGTTGTCCCTGAAATGGATGATGTAGTATTGCGTGGAATCCTTGAGTGTCCGAATAAAAACCTCAATCCATATTCTTTTGTCCTGCCTTAAGTTTTCCGGATCGCTTTCTATCAACGCCCTGAGTGAGTTCATGAACAGATTGCGGAGAATATCCTCCTCGAGGATAAAATCATAGATATGTAATCGTACATTTTCGCCTGAGTAATTTTTATATGAAAATCCGATATTATATTGTGCCAGCCAGTCTGCGTACGCGTCCTGGATGTGTCCGAAAATACGTCCCAGATCGGTAAATACCTCCCCGCTCATCGAAATATCTTTTCCCCGCTGGTAGGAAATAATCGCGTAAATATAGTTGAGGATATCGGTCATGTTATCGAAGGCGTTATTCAGTGAATTGTCGATTTTTCTTGAAATCGTATCGAGTTTCCCGAGCATATAATGTCTTATTTTCGGTGTACTCCTTGCTTCGAATCCTGCGGCGATTCGTTTCATCATGGCCTTTATAGCCGGCATGTATTCCGAAACAAGAATACGGGCCGTTTGGGGATTCTCTTTCTTTATCCGGTAGACGAGTTTTTTGGTATACTGCTCGAGCGCCCGTGAAAGGTTGTCCTTGATCAATCGCGGCGTGGTCTTTTTCAAGGTCTTGATCGAACGTTTCAGCAGGACCACGATATCCTTTATTTCATTATTCATCGCCTGCTGAATCATGTGCTTGTTCTTGATGGAATGGGCGATATTGCGCAACCCGGCATCGGTTTCTTCTTCTATCGACTGGACGGCATATTGTGCGTAATCACGCTCGATTTTTGTCTTGATCAACTCCTGCTTTGCCCGTTGTTTTTCCTTTTCTTCCTCGATTTTAATTTTTTTTCTCAGAAGAAAGTCGTTTCTGATGAAATATTCGATGGAAAAAGAAGCGAACATCCCGATGATATTGGATGAGATGAGAAAGAAGTTGTTGTTGAGAAACACCGGAAATTTATCCTGGGAGGCGAGCATGCCATTGAAAAAAACCGCGACAATCTCATAGGAGAAGACGACAAACCAGCTCATTATTGTCGCATTAATGAAACGCAACCGGAAGCCGGTATAAACCGCCATGGTGACAAGAATAAGACCGGCATAATAATACCTGAAACCCGGTTCCGATTCTTTTATCATACCGATCATTGCCACAATACCGATACCGAGTATTGCCGATAAAATACTCAGCAATAATTGTGAATACTTTTTGAACATAACCGCGGACGACATGAACAAATAAATGGTGATGATCGGACATACGATAACGTAGCGGATAAACCATATTTTTTCTTTTGATTGAGGAACAATCCAGATATCCAGAATCCCGAAAACGGCATAGAGGATGATACCGAAAACGAGCGAGACCCGTATGAAAAAAAGGGAGCTTTCCAGAAAATCATTATAGAACTCTTTTTCAAGTTCCTTGTTGAATCCGGTAATGACGTGTTTCAATTCAACCTGTAAGCCGGTTGACTGTTCTTCTTTCACAAATAAAGTCCCCTTTATTAAATCGAATATGTCTCAATCATAATCTATTTTTGTGTTATATGCAAAAAAAGGTTAATGCCGGTTTCTTCGCTCCCGATGGTAATGTCGTGCTGATCTATGCCGCATGAGAGTGCAAGCTCGTTTAGTTGCTGTTGGCTTCTATGATGTAATGTCCATCCGAACATCTCCATGTAATTTCTGGCGGGATTGTTGACTGAAAAATTGCCGATCACGATTTCTCCGTTTTTCTTGACGGCGCCGGCCAGTCGTTGCAGCACGCGCCTGAAAATCCTGTCGCTGAAATAATCGAACACGCCGCCCGCCCAGATAACATCGTATGGCTTGTCGGGGACGAAAAAAAGGATGTTTTCATTGATAAATGTTATATGATCGAGATAAGCGCGGCACAGCCGGTTGGCGTAGTGGATCGCCCGCAGGTCATGATCGACGCAGTCGAACAAAAGAATTTTTCTCCCGAGGTCCCGGGAATTGAACAGGTCATACATGTCCCTGCCCGGGCCGCTGCCGAGATTCAACACATTAACGATGAATTTTTTATTTACATGCGCCATTATGACGTTAATGAAGTATTTTTTTCTGTTGCGAAGCGCTTCGGATGCTTTATGAAAGTGTATGTATTCATCCCATTTCACCAGTTCCCGGCGCGGAGAAAGGTGTTTATTATATATTTTTTCCAGCAGCTCGAAATCTCCGGGATACCCGTACGGCCGTTTCAAGGCGAATCCCTGGATGGTTTCCATGGACGCCGCATCGCCCCAGATATCGTTTATTCGGGACAGTTCTTCCGAACCGATCATCTTTTTCTTCTTGTATTCGACAACCTTGTCCGCCCATGCAGTCAGTTTTCCGTAATCCTCCTTATCCGGTCCCCCCTTTTGAACCAATCCCTGCAGATAATTCATCAAATATTCCATGTGCCTGATCCCCTCTGTCGCCGCCCGCTATGTCATCGAATACCCGCCCCCGTCGTGCCGTCCCGTGTTTCGACAAACAGCGGACCGGTTTGTCCAGTGTGCCGGTGCCACACCGCCGGCTTTTCCGCATGAGGATATCGTGATGATAAATGATGCATAATATACCGTTTGAGTGATATGAAAGAGAGAAATGTCTGGTATTGATACCGAAGCGACCCTCATGTTCATACTTTTTTCTTGAAAACACATACACCTGTTTTTATAATCGACAAACAAACATCAATCGTTAAAAGGATACCCAAAGGATTTTTATATGTCAAGCAATAAATTTTTTTTTTAATGGTGACCGCAAAACATCCCGTACCATTTGGCATATAGAGGACGGTATGCGGTAAAGCGATATTCCCCGAACGGAGGGATATGCGAACGATTCCGCCTGAAACCATGATCGCCTTATTATACGGATATGGCGGGAAGCGCGCGGTCGACAATATTTTAACGGAGGACTTGATTTTTCTTTCAAAGCGATGTTCAATAGTGTTCGGGACAAATGCTCCCAGGAAAGGAAGCGGCAGGTGGAAAGTATTTTATTTGCGATAGTCACCGTGCTGGCATGGGGAACGTGGCTTTCACCGAGTCAGCGGATTTCCTTTAAAAACCAGCAGATCAAGGTTTTTTACGTATCGGTCGCAAATCTGGTTCTGGCCCTTGGTGTCGCACTGGTTCAGGGATTCAGGGAACTTACCGCCGAGACATTCTGGTTTCCGTTCGCGGGAGGCCTCATCTGGGCCTTGAGCGGTTATTTTGCTTTTATCGGGACAAGCAGAATAGGAATGGCCAAAGCCGTCGGCATCTGGGCGCCGATGAATCTTCTCGTTTCAATCGTCTGGGGAATCGTTCTCTTCGGGGAGTTTATTCGATCCGGCTTTTTTATCATCGGTCTTTCCGTACTGGCGGTCCTCACCATCATCAGCGGTATTCTCCTTATCATTTTTGCCAGGGGAAAATCCGGGGGCGAAAAAACGAAAGCCGACAAACGGTTGTATAAAACCGGTTTACTTGGCGCGATCGGGGCGGGTATCCTTTGGGGAACCTATTTCATTCCCATCCAGCTCGGATCGCTATCGATGTGGGTGGCGGCGTTTCCAATGGCGGTCGGTATTTTCGCGGGAAGCACAATCCTGGTTTTACTTACCGGAAAATCAATACTCCTCGATAAACCTTCCCATTATTCCAGAGTAATACTTTCAGGGCTTTTATGGGGAATCGGCAATTATACATCGCTTCGTATGATGGAACTCATCGGGACGGGAAAGGGATTTACCATCGCCCAGCTGAATGTCGCGTTTCATGCGTTTATCGGAATTTTTATTTTCAAGGAAGTCGAGCCGCGGTCAAAAGCGGCCGCGATCACATTGACCGGTATCGCCCTGGCCCTCGCGGGTGCGATTCTATTGGGAAATCTGAAATAAGGGCAAAAAAGCCATTCTTTTATTACCGACATATGTCGTACTGCAAAAAATACCGGCCGGCGCCCCCGGTCGGAAACCGGGCATGAGATGCGTCCACGCGCCGGACATCCATGCTTGACCAGGCGGCTCGTTTGAGGCTATACTTTTTATAAATAGGTCGAAGACCGGTATGCGCCGGCCGCCCCGGAAAGGCATTTTCGTGAGAAAAAATACACTGCTGAATCTCGCATTTCTTTCACTTGTTTTTTTCCTGCTTTTGATCTTTATGACCCTGACCGCCATGGAGGATAGTGTGGGAAGCGATAAAGAACTCCTGCAACCCGCTTACTGGAACCAGGAAGAATATGATCGGGCGCTGCATGCGATAGACCAGCCCCGCGATCTTACCCTGCAATTAACGGTGACCAATGGGGGGAAGCCTTCGGCAGGACTTCCCTTTGAAATTGTCACCGGAGATGAGGTTTCTTCCGGGGAGATACTCGATGCCGCCGGATATTTCCGAAAAAAGGTACGCTATCATCACAGCTTTATCGAAACGGTTTTTGACAACCGGATCATTCCATCTTCATCCCGTATCGACAGCACAACATACAGCTGGTATTATCCCGGTGAATGGTTTTCTTCCTTAATATATACGGTCGATTTCTCGCTTTTTTCGGTAAAAGAAAGGATGTCCGCGGGAAAGGAAGAAATGGAGTACGCTTTTTCCTATCCTGCCGGATGGAAGGAAAAAAACGCCGGGGTGTCGTTCGGGAGTCTCTACGGCATGAGTTCGGACGCGGCGGCTGAACCCGGCGGCAGAAAGGATACCGAGGCGCGTATCATACGCGAAGAAAAGGGAGTGTGCCGGGTCATCCTTCATATGAATGATTTTTTTCGCAAGTGGAACGACAATTACTCCACACCGTACAAAGCGGGGGACGCCTATCGGGTAACCATCGGTCTGACACTCATGCCGCCCGGCGATTTTTTCACGACAGCCCCTTCGGACAGATTAGATCCCGCCTTTGTCCCGAAGCGGTACGGCGGGGAAGTCGAGGCTACGGACGGCGATCCCTTTCTTTCCGTTCCTTCCATTGTGCCGGAAGAAAAAATCCGGATCGAAATTACGCGGGACATCCGCCTGACCGCTGAAATGTTGGCGGGGTATCAAAAACAGGGAAAGGGGGAGTGACGGAACATGGGTGATTGCCGGTTACAGGTAGCGCTCGATTTTGTCGATCTCAACAGGGCCCTCGATGCCGCGGCCCAAGCCGTCGAAGGGGGCGCGGATTACATCGAAGCCGGAACCCCGCTTATCAAGTCCGAAGGACTCGAGGCAGTGAGAAAGCTGAAGAGTATCTTTCCCGACAGGACCATTATCGCCGACATGAAAACCATGGACGCGGGCAAGATCGAGACGGAGGCCGCGGCAAAGGCCGGCGCGGGGATTATCACCGTGCTCGGGACCGCCGCCGAATCGACGATCCGGGAATGCGTGGAAGCGGGGCGTCACTACGGCATCAGGGTGGCCGTGGACCTCCTGGGGGTCGATGACCCGCTCGCGCTGCTGCCGCGGCTCAAAGAACTCGGGGCCGCATGGGTTGACGTCCACTGCGCTATCGACGCGCAGATGGAGGGCAAAGACCCCTTCGGCCTTTTGAAGCAGGTACGGCGCAAGACCGATTTGATCCTGGCGGTCGCGGGCGGCATCAACAGCGAAACCGCAGCCCTTGCCGTGGAAGCGGGGGCCGACGTGGTGATCGTGGGCGGCGCCATCACAAAGGCGATCGATGTAAAACGGGCCGCCTCCGATATCAGGCGGGCGATCGATACCGCAACACCCGTCAAAACGGAACTCTTCCGCAGGGTGACGTCAAAGGAACTCCGGAAGATCCTCTCCGTGGTAAGGACCAGCAATATTTCGGACGGAAGCCACAGGAAACCGTGCCTCGAGGGGATACGGCCCCTTATTCAGGGGCTTCAGGTATGCGGGCCCGCCGTGACGGTAAGAACGATGCCGGGCGACTGGGCAAAACCGGTCGAGGCGATCGATGCGGCGAAAAAAGGCGATATTATCGTCATCGATGCCTGCGGCATGGCACCGGCGATCTGGGGGGAACTCGCGACGGAAAGCGCGAAGAACAAGGGGATCGCGGGCCTCGTGGTGAACGGGGCGGTGCGGGATACGGCCGATATCAGAAAACTCGGATTTCCCGTCTGGACAAAGCTCGTTACATCCCATGCCGGCGACCCGCACGGTATGGGGGAAATCAATGTGCCGATCGTCATTTCGAATCAGAAGATCGAACCCGGGGACTGGATCGCCGCCGACGACGACGGGGTCATCGTCCTCGAAAAGGACCGCGTCGTCGAAATGGCGAACAGGGCCTCGGACGTGCTCGAAGCGGAAAACCGTATCCGCCAGGAGATCAGGGAAAACAATTCGACCCTGGCCAAGGTCGTCAGTCTGCGGAAATGGGAAAAAAAAGGCGTGGGGGGCGCGATCGGATAGCCGGAAAAGCTAAAATGGCCGGAAAACTCCGGCGATCCGGTCACAATGCCGTCCGGAAGAAGGGAAAAATCCCTTTTCCCGTGCGGTCACTCACTTTATTTTTGTTTTTTATTGTGCTAAAAAGAGAAGATAAAAATCATGTACTTTTGTTGTTTTTCGTAAAAAGATGGGGTATTTTTTAAAAGGGGTATAAGTTTTCGAAAGAAGGGCGGGTAAACCGATTCGGCAGAAATTACGCTATAAACTCATCCTTATACTCATATGTTTTTTGGGTCAGACGGTTTTTCTTTCCGCGCAAAGCGGCTGGTACGATCCTGCCTGGAAATACCGGCAGGAGATTACCATTGACAGCGCTTCATTAGGTATGGGAGGGAACCTTTCCGCATTTCCTTTCCTTATTAAAATAACCGGTGCAAACAATCTTTTCACATCGGCACAATCCGACGGCGACGACATCCTTTTTACCACTTCGGACGGGACAACGAAAATCCCCCATGAAATCGAGTATTACGAGGACACGGGCTCAACCGAACTCGATGCTTGGGTAAAGGTGCAGACACTCTATGCCGGGTCCGATACGGTCATCTATATGTATTACGGTAATTCCGCCGCCTCGAACCAGGAGGATGCCGAAAATGTCTGGGATTCGGATTACGCCGGGGTCTGGCACCTGAACGAGGCCGCAACGGACGACGAGACGACCGCGATCCATTACGATTCCACGGCCAACCAGTCGCACGGAAGCCAGCACGGAAACGGGACCCTTCAGGCCGGGAAAATCGCGCAGGCACAGGAGTTTGACGGAAGCGATGAAAATGTCGACGATTATATCGACGTGAATAATTTCGACACGAACAGTTGGTCCGCCCTGACCGTGGAGGTATGGTACAACTGGTCGGGGAATTACGATTCGGAAGACGGTTCTACCTATTTCCGCCTTATATGCAAAGCAAATGGTACCTCTGGAGATGATACCCTCTTTACGCTTTTCAAGCTGAATGATCCTCTCCGCGGCCAGGTCCATTACAACAGTACGGTGTATGGCCGGGACGGGGCCAACATGACGGCTGGAGGATGGCATTACGCCGTTCTATTATGGGACGGAGTTGCCCAAGAGTTATCTGTGTATATGGACGGGAGTTCGTATGGCCCGGAAGCAACGGCGGCGGGACCTCTTCCCGATTCACCCGCGGACCAGAACCTCCTTTTTGGGGATGCGAATGCCATTGACCCTGACAGGTCGTTTATGGGCAGCCTCGACGAGATACGGATTTCACATTCAAGAAGGTCGAATGCATGGCTGGCCGCCACCTATAATAATCAGAACAATCCATCCTCCTACTGCACCTTCCGTGAGGAAATAGTTATCTCCGGCACCGTGTATACCGGCGAGGGGACGTCACCCGTCGGGGCGGGAAAAACCGTGGCACTTTCCGTCAATGGCGGCACCGTTGCCGGAACAAGCCTCTTCAGCGGCGATACTGATTCGAACGGGATGTACGAACTGATCGTTCCCACGGCCAATATCGCCGCCGGAAACGCGATTCTTCTTTTTATCGACGGGGAAACGGAAAAAGGGGCGACGGTCAGTGTCACCGATGGCGGAAACCTCGCGGGAATGGATATCTATCAAAACCATGTTATCGTGCGTCACGATAACGGCGGCTCCATGTCCAACACTATTATGGCCGCCGCGCACAACGGGGACACGGACATTCCGTATTCACAGGCAACCCCGGCGGTCACGACGAACGACGGGACAGCCTTTTACGTGCCGGCCGGCCAAACCTTTCAGCAGAACGGAAACCTCTCCGCGGGGAGTTCGGCGGCGGCGAACGTGAAGATTCAGGGCACCTTCAACGCGGCGAATACCCTTCATGTGCGGGGAAATGTCACGGGAAGCGGCACCCTGAACGGCGGGACCGCGGCCATCGATATCGACGGCGCCTTCGGTATTACCGCTTATAACGCGACAACGGGGACCACCTCGGTCGGCGGTGATTGGACCGTGGGGGGGTTCACCCACAATTCGGGGACGGTGGCGTTCGACGGGACGGGTGTCGTGGCTTCCGAAAGTTTTTCGACCCTCAGGCTTAACGGCGGAACCCGTACGGCGACGGGCGCACTTACGATAACCGCCGGGTTGATACTTGCTTCGGGAAGCTTTTCTCCCGGAACATACAATCACGCTGTCGCCGGAAACTGGAACGATTCGGCCGTCACCTTCATCCCGCCCGCCGGAACCATTACCCTCACCTCGACGAATGCACAGATAACCCAGGGGGGGACAAACAATTTCCACAATCTCGCCGTCTCTGACGGCGCGGCGCTTTTAAGCAGTATCAATGTCGACGGCGACCTCGCCATTTCCTCGGGGGACCTCGACGATAACGGCTATGACATCACCATCATCGGCAGCTGGAACAATGCCGGCGCCTTTACCGCGGAAACCGGGTGCGCCGTCTATTTTCTCGACAATACGGTGACGAGTACCATTACCGGCGACAATACCTTCGACGAGTTTTACTGCAACGCGGCGGGGAAAATTCTCGAATTCGAAGCGGGCAGTCTCCAGACGATCAACGTCCGTTTCGATATCGGCGTCGCGAACGGACTGCTTACCACCCTGAAAAGCACGATCCCGGGAATACAATGGCGGATCGATTCCGGGGGAGCCAATAACGTCAATGACGTTATCGTGTCCGACAGCGACGCAAGTCCGGGCCCGGCGATTACCGCCACCAATAGCGTCGACGAAGGGAACAACCTCAACTGGATCATCAATCCGGACGATGACGACTATCTCTGGCAGGGCGGCGATCTCGGCGACCCGGACAACTGGCAGGTCGCAGCGAACTGGGACAAGAACGCGGTGCCGGGCGGCCTGGCCAGCGACAGGGCGGTGATTCCCGCAAGCGCTTCCGTCATGCCGGTACTCACCAAGAATCTCGATACACCTGCCCCTGGCGATACCGCAAAAATATTCATCAATGACGGGGCGATCCTTGACACGAACGGATTTGATATCATCAATCCGCCGGTTTTCGAGTTCGAGAATTTCGGAATCATCAGAAAAAGAACGGGTGATACCATCACGTTGAGCGATACGAACTCGGGCACCGTCGTCTATTACGACGCGTCGGGCGGCGCGATACAGGACTACGGGGCGACGGATTACTATAACCTCGGTTTCGACGGCTCCGGGCAGACCTTTACCCTCGGCGCGAATCTCGTCGTCGCGGGCGATCTCGAGATAACGGCGGGGACCTTCGATCCCGGCGCGTACTCCGTCACCGTATACGGGGACCTCGTCATCCGGGCGGGGGGGGCCATGGATGCGGGGAGCGGCACACTGACCGTCGGCGGTGACGTGTACGGAACGGGTATCCTCAGGGGCGAATCCGCCTCGATCGACGTGACGGGGGATTTCGGCGTCCAGACATATAGCGCGTCAACGGGAACGACGACGATAGGCGGGGAGTGGGGCGTCACGAGTTTCAGCCATAATACCGGTACCGTCAGTTTCGATGCCGGAGGGACGGTACCGGCAATAACCTTCTACAACCTCGGGGTAAGCGCCGGAACCAGGACCGCTTCGGGAAACCTGACGGTACAGGGGAACCTCACGATAAACAACCCAGGCAGCCTTTCCATGTCCGGCCATAATCTCGCGGTCGCGGGGAATCTCGGAGGCACGGGCACGCTCGCCGGCGGCTCGGGCACAATCGATGTGAACGGGAGTTTGGGGGTTGCGAATTACACCGCGACATCGGGATACACCTACGCGGGGGGGAACTGGAATGTCACCGGAAGCTTTGTCCCGGGAACCGGGACCGTGATCTGCGACGGCGCCGGAACCCTCGGCGTCAACACCACCTTTTTCAACCTCACGATTCCTTCCGGCGCTTCGTTCGATACGGGCGGGAACAGTCTCGATATATCGAACACCTTCGAGGTTCAGGGCATCCTCTATCGACGGGGCGGGGATACGGTGAACAGAATCGATACCGATTCGGGAACCGTCACCTACCGCACGTCGGGCGGAAACATACAGACATATACGGGGAATGATTACTATAACCTCACCATCGATGAAGCGGGGCAGACCTTCAGCCTTCCCGCCGGTATCGGTGTCGCGAACAACCTCGCCATATCGAACGGAACCCTCAACCCGAACAACCATACCATAACAGTCGGCGGCAGCTGGAGCAACGCGGTCGGCGCGGTTGGTTTCACTTACGGTACGAGCACCGTCACCTTTACCGACGCGTCCCGGATCAGCGTCGTTTCGGGGACGACGACCTTTTCGAACCTCACCTGTTCGACGCCGTCCAAAACGATCCGGTTTGAGTCCGGCACCTCGCAGACGATCACGGACAGCTTTGTCATCCAGGGCGAACTGGGGGGATACGTGACCCTGGAAGGGACCTCGGCCGCGACGTGGACCCTGGTCAACAGTACCGCGGCGGGAACGGCGGATTACGCGGCGATTCAGTACAGTACGGTCAGCGCGCCTTCGTTTACGGCGAGTAATTCGATGGACAATGGCAACAATAATGCGAACTGGATCTTTTCCGGCACCGTGTACCGGTGGGTGAGTTCGGGAAGTACGTCGTGGACGACTGCGGCAAACTGGAGTCCTTCGACCGGCTATCCCCAGACAAACGATACCGCGATCATTCAGGCGACCGGCGCGGCGCCGGCGTTAGCGGCGAATCGTACGGTGACGAATCTCGAAATCCGGGAAGGCGCGGCATTGGATATTGCCGGATACACCCTCACGATCAACGGAAGCTTCGAAAACCGGGGGACCCTCAGGCGCTACAGAACGGCCAGTTCGATCGAAAACAAATGCACGAAAACCGATACGGACTCGGGAACCGTACAATACATATCCGGCGGGGCGGGGACGATGATACAGGATTACGGTTCCCCCGATTATTACAACCTCATCCTGGACATTGGCGGTTCGGTTACCGTGCAGCGCTC
The DNA here is from genome assembly GCA_016930085.1 of Spirochaetales bacterium. NCBI lineage: Bacteria > Pseudomonadati > Spirochaetota > Spirochaetia > Spirochaetales > Spirochaetales bacterium. The sequence continues at coordinate 2,331 of JAFGHO010000082.1, read as the reverse complement.
CCTTACCGTCACTGGCGATTTCGGGTTCACCTCCGGGACGACGGTGAATGCGGGCACGAACTTCATCGCTGTGGGCGGAAACTGGACGAACGGCGGCGGGACATTAAATCATTCCAGTACCGTCTACTTCAACGATGACACAAGGACATCGACGATCTCGGGCAATACGACGTTCAACAACCTCTCCTGTACGTCACCGGGCAAGACGATCCTTTTCGAGGGGACTTCGACGCAGGCGGTAAACGGCACCTTCACCATCCAGGGGGCCGTCGGCGACTATGTCATCCTCGACAGCACTGACGCGAATCAGTGGATCATCAACACGGTGAATGCCGATGTCGACTATGCACGCGTGCAGGACAGCGACATCACCAACGCCACCGTCATTACGGCGGATTCGAGTATCGACGACGGCAACAACGATACGGAAAGCGGCGTCGATGCGGGCCGGTGGAGTTTCCCCGGCGGGACGACCTTTTTTACGTGGACGGGAAGCGGGGGCGACCAGAACTGGGACAATACCGGCAACTGGTCGGGCGGTGTCGACTATCCGCAGGCGGGCGATACGGCGGTCATCCCGGCCACGGGAAACCCGCCCGTCATGAACGCGGATGTCACGGTCGAAACCCTCACCATCCAGGCGGGCGGGAGCCTCGATACGGACGGATATTCCCTGACCGTTACGGGGGACTTCGATAACGAAGGAACCCTTTATCGTCAGGGCGGGGACTACGTCAGCCATACGGACACCGATTCCGGATTGACCATCTACAGGACCACAGGCGGTACGATCCAGGATTACGGAAGCACGGGCTACGATTATTACGACCTCACGATCGACGGGGCGTCCTTCACCCTCACCGGGAACCTCGGTGTGGCGGGCGACCTCGCATTTTCCGGAAGCGGAACGCTCGAGCAGGGCGGTTATTCGATAACGGCGGCCGGGGACGTAACGGGAACCGGAACGCTTTCGGGGGGGACGGGGACGATCGACGTGAACGGGAACATATCGGTCTCGACAATGACGGGGACGACCGGTGTCGCCTCCATTGCCGGTGACTGGAACGTGGGCGCGTTCACCCATAACGGCGGGACGGTGCGCTTCGACGGAAGCGGCACCCTCACGCCGGGTACCGGGGATTTCTGGAACCTCGAAAACCAGACCGGGACGAGAACATTGTCAGGGACAGTAACGGCCGCGAACAACCTCGCGATTTCGGGGGGGACGCTCGATGCCGCGGGCAACACGATCAATGTCGGGGGTGACTGGACCAACAACGGGACCTTTACCCACGGCAACAATACCGTCATATTTATCGATGAAAACAAGCCCTCGGCGATTACCGGTACGACGGGCTTCTACAATTTTACCTGTTCGACGCCCGGGAAAACGCTCAGCTTCGGCGCGAACGAAACACAGACAATCCAGAATAATTTCGTCATTCAGGGGGCGGCGGGTGACCTCATCGTGCTCGAAAGCACATCCGGACCGACCAGGTGGAATATTTTAAATACCCTGAACACGGAAAATGTCGATTTCGCCGATATACGGGATTCGGACAATACGGGCGGAGACACAATAACGGCCGATGACAGTATCGGCAACGGGAACAACATCAACTGGACGATCAACCAGACCTTTTTTACCTGGGTCGGCGGTACGGGCGGAGCACTCACGTCATGGAACACCGGTACCAACTGGTTCCCGCAGGTAGTGCCCGGCGCGGGCGGTACCGTCGTCATTCCGTTCGGCCCCGCGTATATGCCGGTCATCGATACGACCCCGGTTACGGTCGAAAACATCACCATCGAAGCCGGGGCCTCGCTCGATACGGGAGGCAACACGCTGACGATCAACAGTACGTTCCAGAACGAAGGGACCCTGTACCGGAGGGGCGGGGACGCGGTCAGCCGGACGGACGCGGATTCGGGCGCCGTCGTCTACGGGACGGCGGGCGGCGGCATCCAGACCTACGCCGGGCCTGATTATTACGATCTCCAGATCAACGGCGCCTCGCAGACCTTTACCCTGGCCGCTTCCTGTGAAGTGGCGAACGACATCGACATCATCGCGGGAACATTATCCGCTTCGGGGAACACCATCACCCTTTCGGGCGACTGGACCGTCTCGTCTTCGGCCTTATACACGGCGGGCGGCGGCGCGGTCGTCTTCGACAGCGCGGCAGGACAGAGCTGCGTCACGGGCGGTTCTGAGTTCGCGAATCTCACGAAACAGGGCGGCTCGAGGCTGACGGTCGCCTCCTACAACTGCACGGTGTCCGGCACCCTGACGATCGGAACGGCCGCGGATATCGTCGACATGACCAACCG
>JAFGHO010000081.1 GCA_016930085.1 Spirochaetales bacterium | reverse complement strand
TACTTTCATAACAGATGCTCCCTTTTTTATGGTCTCTGTTTGCACTGTCTTTCTGTTATTTGTGTTTATATATTCGATCTGACATTTATATATTCTGTATCTTTTTATAATGAAACACGATAATTGTTGGCGAACTTATATGTATAATATACATTGGAAATTATCGATCGGCGACTTTTTTAAATGATTTTCAGATTGAAATATTTTACTCATATTGCTTATCAATTTATGGATTTTCGCTTATTTAATACCATAATACCCTGCATCACAGTCATATTATTGCCTTCCAGTTATTGGTTTTAATTTATTTCTTACACACGATTCAATTATTGTAGAGATTGTTATATATTCTTCAATATCTCCAAAATAAAACCACTTAACTCTAAACTTCTGTTTCTTCAATTTTACACCTCTTGCTCGTAATTTCAATCCGAAAGTTTTTTTATCAGCTTCAAGATTATAATGTTCCAATATTCGCTTGTAGACATTTTTGCTTTTCCCTAAATATAACTCTATCCATTCTTTTTCTTTTTTGTCAGCTATTCTTTTTTTAATTATCGCGGGAGAATGTTGAAAATTTTTTATGTCTGTTGTATTCCATAATTCTTCAAACCAATCTTTTATAGTTTTTTTCTTGGAACTATTTTTTATCTCAAATAGATAAATACCAGCTTTTTCTGAAAATTTTTCAAATACATTTTCATTACTCGCAGCCGTAAATTCAATTGGATTTGAATCATTCAACTGCTTAATAATTTCATCAATAATCATTCCATTTTTAAGTTTATTAATAATAGTAGTTAATCTTTTATCTAATTTTTCTATTTCCTTCATATTTCAAATTCTCTTTCTACTTTTTCTACCATAGTTGAGATTCACTGTTCGTGTCTGGTATAACAAAGGTGATTCGTTAGGGAGAGTCTATCCAGTCATTATTAATACCGAATACACGATTAATCCTTTTTTGAAATCCCAGGGACGGTGTAAAATCCCCCGCAAGACATCTGGTTATCTGACTTCGATTCATGCCGATTCTTTCTGCAAGCATGATTTTTGACAAACCATGCCGCTGCATGTATTGAATTATTTTCTTCACCGCTACATTCATATCGATTCTTTTTCATATTCATCGAGGGTACTGTCTTTTATGTTCGTCGTGAAAACCGGAATAAAAATATTTTCCTAAAATATCTTTTTTAAATCGATTGATAAATCCGGCAATATATGTGCGGTAATGCCGTCGGTGAACGTTCCGCGCTTCATATACGTTCCTTCACGTAATACATACTGCTGCACTTCATTATTATCAGGATCGACTATCCAGTACTCTTCTACGCCATATTTTTCATAGAGATGTTTTTTCAATTCAATGTCGTTTTTTTGAGTTGAGGGAGAGATTATTTCAACCACCATATCGGGGTGTCCCTTAATGTAGTTGTCCCTGATAATCTTCTGATTCTCTTTTTTTATGATGATGAGATCCGGCTCGACAATATCAAAATCAGACAGATACACATCGACCGGTGCATCCAGAATAATGCCGGTATCGCTGTTTCTGAAATATCGTTCAAAAAGATATTCAATATTTTTTGATACGATTTGATGCCGTATGGATGGTGCAGGGGTTATAAAATGATCTCCATCAATAAGCTCATGCCGCTTTCCATTATCGGGGAAGAGAATGAAATCCCGGTATGTCAATTTCACTTTCGTCAGTGCCATAGTACAACTATATCAAAAAAAAGAGAACAATTCAAGAATTATCTGCCTCCAAAGGAACGCCTTATTTAAATTATCGATCAATACACTTTTCTTTATCTCTTTCATCCGCCGCTCCGTAATAAAGCGGCGTTCTTTCACCTCTTCCTGCATTCCATCGCAAAGCCGCTTGTCTGGGATACGGCGTATATCATCATTAAAAAACCTTTTCTACCGATGAGTCAACCGTTATACGTTTATCGCTTCTTCTGATCGACTATTGGCTGTTTTTCTTTATGCCTTTTTTATCCTTCATCGTCTCCTTTCACGATTGCTGATTACTCTCGTTTTTTTCCGCCATACTCTTTGCTTCTCCGCTTGCCGGGGGAGGGGCCGCTTACATCCTCCTGCAGGATGTCCGCCAGCAGAGCGTGTCACACATTCTGCGGAAGACGTTTTACACTCACAGCCTCGAACAAGGCTTATCACTCAAAAAAGTCCACATCATGGCCGGCCACGCGGATATCCGAACGATCAGCCGGTATTACAGTCATGTCGTCGTGAAGCCCGGACAATTCATAAATGCGTCATATCTCCGTCGAATTGTAACAGGTTATGAAGCCATATACCACAATTTCCCCCGGCTTCCAGGCCTCCTGATAAATTAACCAGCGGAAGCAATTATTACTGACATTATCCAGACACCCCCTGCTACCGGCCACATTATCCACGGCAATACACCCTATACCGGCTTCATACCTGTTTTGTACCGGTTAATGCCTTCCTTGTTTTCCCCGATAAAATTTGAATGCACTGAAAACGATGCATTAGTATGACAATGTAACGGTCGAGAGGGAGGGCGAAATCATGGTGAAAGAAAGAACGTACAACACTTTAAAAGCAAGAATTTCGAGCCATATAAGGAAAATGGCGTATGACGGGCTGCGGATCATTCTATACGACTGGAGAGGAAACGAATTGACGATCCATACCGCCTGCGATGATAATGTGCCGGTCATCGCGGACCTCATGCGGCGCCGCTTCCCGGACTCTCCGGGCAAGATTGATATTTTCATATGCGGCGACTCAAAGGTGATGCGGCTTTAGGTATTGTGACGCTTCGGGCGGCGCGGGGTATAAACGTTTTCTGCACGATACGGCCGCGCGCTTTGAAAAAACACGTTCAAAGCCCCCCGGGCCGCCCCTTTTTTATGCCACGGGGATGACGGCGCGGAAGGACGGTAATAATCCCGGACTTCAAAGCCGAAAACATCGGTGTTATTCTGATACGGCAATATAATGGAAAACGATACAAAGAATTACTCAATTTTTTTTATGCCGTTCGTGGTGAAACGTATTTCTTTTGGCGGCGTCTCGGATTCCAGTAATTTACCCATATAGCCTGTTTTAAGAATAATCCTTGATATTTCACCCATTTCTCTATCCCGTAAATATTCATAGGTAATTGTCAATATACATTCGCCTCTCCCCGTATCGATTATGAATCGGTAAACACGATTGACGATATCAAATGCAACATCATCGTTGTCTTTTTCCGTTTGATATTTGACATTCTCTTCACCGTACATCTCAGTCAATTCGGATTTTATTTTATTGACTTTATCCTTGACATTAATCATTATTTTTCTTCCTCCGTTTTTATATAAATATACATATCCGGGTATTTCCGGGTATTGTTAAACCGATCGATCATGAACAGTATAATCGATATAAAGAGAAAAATGATACGTGCTATTGAGAAAATATCCGTTTTCGATTGCCCATTTTTCTCAAGATAAATGCCGGCTCTCATCCTTTCTTTTTCTCACAAGGAGAGATATATATTACCAAACCGGTAACGATAATATAATCGGTCTATTATATACGAAATTTTTAATTGTTTAAAGAGGTTAAAACACATCAGATCGTTACCGAAGTCGACGGGCGGCGCATCCGAGTCGTTCCTTACGTTTGATCTATTATTTTCATTGATGAGGTTTTCCGGCGTACTCGACGGATCCGGCCGTTTTCCGGTTTCCGCTCATATTCCCGTAATTTATCGTGGATTTTCAGCGCAATATAATCCGATATCCTATACTCTTCGCCCGATGCGTGCTATTCCCCGAATATGTATTCCACGCTCAAGGTCAGACTCAGATCGCCGTCCCTCCCCCATCCGAAGTGGTCGTTTTCGTCGCCGATCATCCCGCTCAGCATGCAACCGACGGTAAAACCCTGGTACATGTTCCAGCTCATTCCGCCGAAAACGACCGCGCTCCCGTCGACGGGAGATATGACGGAGCGGAGCTGGCAGCTCAACGCGCTGTCGGGCGAGTAGACGATTTCCGGATAGAGGTAAATACCGTAAACCGGCTGTTCGATGATTCCGGGGCCGGTGACGGCCGTCGCCTCCTCTTTCCATCTCTGCGCGGGTTGAAGCGCGGTCTCGAGTCTCAGCGTGAGGCTGCTGTCGCCTTCGAGACCGATCATGTGAAAAAGGCCGAAAGAAAGGTCGAGGTCTTCCGCGATGACCGCGGGATCGATCTCCGTATGCGGAACGGATAGCGCCGCCGAGAGGTTCCAGTCGAGGAGGAGGTGCCCGTGAAGGCTCGTGTATGGCCGGTGCGTCCGCGCTTCCCCGTCATAGAGGTACCCGATTTCGAAGGCGGTCGCGATCGGTTTTATCTCGAAATATATCCTGCCTCCCGCCGACGCGTCCGAGATGTCGATCGCCTCGGGCAGATAGAATCCCGGACCGGCCGCCGCCGCTTCCGGGTTTGGCAGAAAGACCGTCTCGAAAAAAGAAAATCTTCCCAGGGGGATATAGACCGATGCGAACAGATCGGTTTCATCCCTCAACTCTGCGGCCGATATATCGGCCGGAAGGCTCATACCACCGAAAATGACATCGCCCGCGTTGAAGAGAAAGCCCTCACCCCATGACACCCTCGTTTTCCCGGCCTCCGCCCTGAATCCGGGAAAGCGGACCCTGATATAGGCGCGCGGAATATCGAGCAGCATGGCCGGCATTCCCGTTGACGCATCCAGACCCAAAAGCCATGTATCGATCTGGAACTGGGCTTTCACGTTCGCGTTGCCTGTCGATCTGAAATCCCACCTGTTCTTGAGAAGATTGGCGAGGGAAATATCGTCATCGGCCGTATGCGAGAGGGAAAAATAATCGGAGATCGTAATCGTCTGCATCATCTCCGCCCCGGCAAACGGGGCGGAAACTGCGAGCAGTACAATAGACCACGCAAAGAAGGCCTTACCTACCATGTCAGTTCCTCGAGAGAGAAGATGTTCGGATCGATCTTGATATCGATTTTCATCTCACCGAGTTCGAAAACGGTGATAGAGTTTTTCTTCATCGTATCGGTCATCTCCATGTAAAACGGAATGCTTCTGCCGGATATCCGGCGAATATCCGATACCGACATCTCCTTTATCAGGCGGTATTCGCCTTCACGGTTCGTATACGAATACAGCTCCCCTTTTCTGTAAGCGAACAATTCCACGTCGACCCATAGCACCTGTTTCGGATAAATGACGTCCTTCGCGCCGGGTTTTTCCGTGAGAACGAGCTTGTAGCATTCGCGGCCGTCAACCGTTTCCGTTCCCCCGAGTTCCGCCGCGTATTTATCCAGCAGGCTTTTCCCTCCCCTGAGGTCCTCGTACGAAAAATCGGAGCCCATCACGCGGTCCTTCAGGGCGTCGCCCTGAAGGTGAATGATTTCCACCGCGTCGGGAAAATAGAGATAGATCTCGTTTTCGAGCCGGAGAATTTTCTGACCCGCGTCCTCCGGATTGGTAAACTCGAGCAGCAGGTCCCCGTCTTTGTTCTGATAGCTTTTGAAGGTCGTCACCCGTTTCCCCAGGTTGTCCGTAATTTCGAATCTTCCTTCCGAATACGAGGAGATGTTTTCGTTCTCCTCGATTTTTCCGACGATCTCCTCCGCGGTAATCGCGAACAGGCCCTGCGCCATAATCAGAACCATACATATGATAAATGCCGATGTTTTCATGATTTCAATTCCTCCTTTCATTATACCGCCCTCAATGCTTCGACCGGCTGTATTTTCGCCGCCTTCCACGACGGGAAGAATGAAGCGATGGATGCGACCGCGGTCGAGTAGACGAATACGATCGAGGCTAGCCCGATATCCCATGCCGGTTTCAGAAGGCCGGACATCGCGAAATCCATCGTCTCGAATGCCTTCGTCCAGTCCAGCCCGACGATTCCCAGGACTATCGCCACCACCGAACCGAGCAGCACCCCGGCAAAAGAGGCGATCGCCCCGATATAGAACGATTCGAGAAAGAAAAGCTTCACGATCTGGCCGCCGGTCATTCCCATCGCCGCCACGGTCCCTATTTCTCTCATTCGTTCGTAGATCACCATCATCGTCGTGGTGATGATGACGGTCGAGCCGAGCAGAAAAAAGAACATCCCCATAATATAGCCGATATAATCGATGAGGGTGATGTAATCGGGATACATATCGATGGTCGTCCACGGACGCGCTTCGACGTCGGTGAGGTGCGCTTCCCCGATGACATTATTGACGAGGGGAACGGTCTTTTTGATGTCGCCCTCGCTTTTGAGCAGCACGAGGATATCGGTGACGGAGTTTCCCATCTTGAGCAGTTCCTGCGCCGTGTCAATGGGGAGATAGAAACCCCTCGCGTTGAACATCGCGATGGGAAGTTTCACGATACCGGTGACGATGAGGGTGATGCCGTTCATCCCCTGGTATTTTGTCTTTGTCGACATGGTGATTCTGTCCCCGACCGTCGCGTTCAGCTTTTCGGCGAGTCCGGCCGTGAGTACCATTTCTTTCGCCTCTTTTCCCACCGGGGGCAGTCCGCCTGTCTGTAATCTTTTCCCGAGATCGATAAAGGCCCTGTCTCTTTCGAAATCCATGCCCACGCCCATACCGATGATCATTTTCCCTTCCCGGAGATTCTTCATGATCAGGTCGGGAAACGCGTCTTCCAGGAAATATCGATTGAACAGGATCCTTTCTTCGAACGCGACTGATCTCCCGGTAAACCGCCGGGTTTCTTCCGAAAGCGTAATACCGGCGTCGCGTTCCGGATTGTAAACGACGTAGCGCTCGAGCGCTTCATTCAATCCGAACAATACATCGCCCAACACTATTTTATCGCTTTCGGCATCAACGCCGGCGAGACCGGGGATTTCCGTTCCGAGCGAGGCAAGCCGTTCCCTGACATAGATATATTTTTCCCTGAGAAAGGAAAAGACGGGATCGTCTCCCGATTTTAAAAGGCTCAGGAATGTATCCCAGTCCATTATATCGTTGATGTAAAGCCGCGGCGAGCCGTACAATGCCGTTCCGAACTGGATGCGGGGCGCGACCGCTTTCACCGTATCGATGTTCTCCGTGCCGGCCATGACGGCGGTGTAATTATCGATACCGAACTGCAACGGGATGAGTTCCTCGTTTTCATTGTATTTGTTATGCCGGATTCGAATATGTCCGGTAAAGTATGAAAAGACATTGTCTTTCATGTCTTTTCCTATGCCGGTGTACAGACTCAGCAATACCGTGATCATCATGGCGACGATCGCAATCGCCACGCCCGAAAGAACGCTCCTTCGTTTGTTTCGTAATATATTTCTGAATGCTATGACGCGTAACTTCATCGGTTTCCTCCTTTACTGGTACCGCAGGCACTCGGTGACTTCCATTTTCAGCGCCCTTGACGACGGGATAAATGAAGCCCCCATGGCAAACAGGATGCTCGCGAAAAACGCCCCGATCATGGTCTGGGGGTTCCATGTCGATCTGAATATATTGATCATCCGGTATCCGAATTCCATTTTCCCCATAATGCCGGTAAAGTCCAGCCCGATAAAATACGTATATGAGTTCGCCAGTGCGCCCAGGGCAAGACCGATGAGTCCTCCGAGCAGCCCTATCCCGGCGGCTTCGAACATGAAGGTAAGCCGTATTCCCGAATCCTTCATACCCATGGCACGCATCATTCCGATCTCCCTGATTCGTTCGAAAACGGCCATCAGCATGGTATTGGTAATCCCCACCGCCGCGATCACAAATACCAGAAAGAGCATTAAGCTGATAACGCTCCGTTTTGATTCCATGATCGCCCCGCCCCCGAAAAGCTCGATATAACTCCGCACCACCATGTGCGGATAATCGCCGGCGATCAGGGCGTTCACCTTTTCGATTTCCCTGTCGATGTTCTTCCATTCGCCGAACTTCATCGGAATATCGGTCACCTCCCCGTTCATCTGCAGGGCGTCATCGACGATATCGAGGGGCATGAAAACGCCGGTATTGTTCACAGCGGGATTTTCCGTATTCAGAATGCCTGAAACCGTGAGGGTAAGGGTGGTGATGCCGCCGGTTTTTGTTCTCGCCCTGATGTCGACGGTGTCACCGAGAGAAATTTTCATGGTATCCGCAAGCCATGCCCCGATCACTATTTCACGTATACCGGGTTTCACAAACGAGGAGTTTTCCGTCAGATATTTTTTGTCATTCAGGTCGAAAACATCGCCGTTTGTTTCCGTATCGATACCGAAAACCTTCACCTGTTTCGAGCCCACTTCGAAAAACATTTCTCCCCCGAACAGCACGCGTTTTGTGGCCGGGATACCGTTTTTTTTCAGGAGGGCGATAATTTCATCCGGTTTTTCTATCGTATAATTGAGGGGAAGAAAATCCTTTTCTTCCGCATATTCCGCATTCATGATCTGCGCCGTCCCCGTTTCAAAATCGATGAGGTTCCTGTTCGAATCCTCCTCGAACCCGATCATGAAGGCATCGACCCAGACGTAGATCGCGATTCCGACGGCGATGGCGATACAGGTGATAAAGGTCCGTTTCTTGTACCGGAAGAGGTTCTTTATACCGAGTCCCAGAGCGAACCCCCGTTGATTGTTTTTATTAAGAATGATCTCCCGGACAATTACCTCCCAGAAGACCGTCACGATCCAGAATTTTATTACATTGAACAGCCAGACAAACGGCTGAAACAAAATAAACGGCTTTTTATGTGTCGCCGACATAGTCTACCTCCTTTCATCGCTGGTAATCGTTCCGTCATGAAGAAGGACCAGACGATTCGCGACATCCATGACCATCCTGTCATGGGTCGAAAAGATGAAGGTCGTTTTGTGCTTGCGGTTCAGCTCTTTCATCAATGCAAGAATTTCAGAGCCGGTCGTGGAGTCGAGATTGGCCGTGGGTTCGTCCGCGAGTACGATCTGGGGGTCCTTGATGAGCGCCCGCGCGATGGCGACACGCTGCTGTTGTCCCCCGGAAAGTTCGCGGGGGAAGCGGTGTTCCATCGTCTTGAGTCCCACCTCTTCAAGAAGCTTCATTGTTCGTTCCCTTATCTCTTTCCCGTCGACATTCAGAAGGGAAAGCGCGAAAGAGATATTTTCGTAGGCGGTAAGCACCGGAATAAGGTTGAATGTCTGAAATACGAAACCGAGATTTTCACGCCTGAACATCGCAAGTTCATCCTTCGATTTTACCGAAACCGGTACCTTGTTGATAAAGATTTCTCCCGATGTACTTTTATCAAGGCACCCGATAAGGTTTAACAGGGTGGTTTTTCCCGATCCCGACGGACCCGCGATCGAGAGGAACTCACCCTCCTCTATTTCAAGACTGACACCACGAAGGGCCTGTACATCGACATTCCCCACATGATATGTTTTTCTCACATTATCAACTTTGATCATCGCCTTACCTCCTCAGGTTTGCTGTTGTAATAATTCATTCCCCGTTATCCTCCCCTACATTCCCGTCTTCTTCGGAATCGGCCGCTCCGGCCGCCTTTCCTTTGGGAACGATTCCCTTTTCCTTTCCGAGTGCGAGGGCTCCCATTACCGTACCCAGCGACATCGACTCAAGTGCCGTCGACGGAAGGAGCATGATCGACCCGTGCTTCTTGATCCCCTCGTAGATCATATTCATGGCCCGCAGATGAAGCGCGGTCGGATTGTCCTTGTAGCGTTTCGCCGCCTGTTCGAATTTTTCCGCGACCTCGACTTCCGCGGAACCCAGAATAACCCTGGACTGGCGCTCGCGTTCAGCCTGAGCGCGTTTCGACATCGCGTCTTCGAGTTCACGCGGGATGATGATATCGGTAATTTCGACGGACAGTATGCTGATCCCCCAGGGATTCGTCTTTGCGTCGAGAATCTGCTGAATCTCCTTGCCGATATGTTCCCGTTCCGAAAGGAGGTCTGCGAGTTCGTGCTTTCCGATACCGTCCCGGAGTGCCGTTTGCGCAGACAGAACCACGGCCTCGATAAAATTTTCGACCTCGAGCACACTCTTTTTTGCGTCCCACACCATCCAGAAACAAAGCGCATCAACGTGGACGGGAACCGTATCCATCGTCAATGTTTTTTCAGCGCTGAAATCGGTCGCCCGTATCCTGGTATCGACAAACGCGGTCACCCTGTCGATGATCGGGAAAAGCATGAACAACCCCGGTCCCCGGGCCTTCCTGAACTTTCCGAACCGGAGGATCACCACCTTGTCCCAATGCTGAACCAGTTGAAAAGCGGGTGAAAAAACAAGTCCGGCCGCGATAAAACTGTAAAGCGGATAGAAACTGCCGCCCGCTTTCGCGTACATGCCCACCCAGGAAAGAATGAGAAACTGGATCACCGTGATCCAGAGGGGAAATATCGTAAGGAATCCCCCCATGATTATCGTGCCGATAACGACGGCGACAAGGGTTTCCGTCTCGATCGGTCCCTGTGTATAGTACTGAACCGCGATTCCCACTCCCATAAAAATTCCCAGCACGAGATAGGAAAAAGCGTTATAGCCGAAATCACGGGGAAGCTTGAATACCGGCAGGTTTTTAATCCGTTCGTATTTGTTTTTTATTACATTTATCATACTCCCTCTCCTTCCTCCTCGGATACCACCTTCGCGAAATCCTGTAAATAATGAAGGATTTCTTCAAGGGAGAACCCGTAGGAAGCTGCTTTTGTAATGAATGTCCGTGTCAATTCAGCGAGTATTTTCTCCCGCTCGATCTCGCTGAGTTCGATCTTTTTATCACTGATAAACGACCCGCTTCCCTGTTGACTCGTTATAATCCCCCGAATCTCGAGTTCGCTGTACGCACGCGCGACCGTATTCGGATTGATCTGAAGATCCACCGCAAGTCCGCGAACCGTCGGGAGCTGGTCTCCGCAGACGAGTCTTCCGTCTGCAATCGCCATCTCTATCTGAAGAATAATCTGTTTATAGAACGGAACCCCGCTTTTGGGATCAAGGGTAAACTCCAATGTATGATGATCGTCATTATTCATTGTACCAATGTCCTAATACAATAATAATATAGTACAGTAATACAATTGTGTCAAGGACTTTTATAAAAAAAATACATGCTATTTTCGCCGATATTATCGCTCACAGCCATTTTTTGCCGAGGAACACCCCATCCGGCTGTATTTTCGAACCAGTAAAGACACTGCCTGCGCCCGGCCGGCTTCTGCCGCTTGAATAATTCTGTGAATGAGGATATTGTTGTGTATCGCCTTCGTTCGACAATACCCGACAGAAAGGGATTACCGCCCGTGCCTGAAAAAATCAAGCTGCATCATGTCCTTGTGTTTTCTCTCGGCTGCGCGACAATTGTCGTACTCGCCATCACCGCTTCGGGCCTTTTTATTCCCAAATTCATTCCAAATGGAAATCACATTCTCGATTACGACTTTGAAACAAAGAAAGATCTGCATACATACCTTCACCGTGACGATTTACCGGACCCCGACACCTCTAAAAACGGTGCCGGGATTATCGAAAGCGGATCTGAAAAAAAATCGGTTTTAATGCTTGAAGGATCGGAGACAAAGGCGGCTTTCGTCTACTGGATACTACCGAAAAACAATACCATGGAATATCTTGAGCTTTCATGTGATGTCCGGCTGATCGATGTGGTTCCCGAAGAGAAAAAATATCCCCGAATCTGGCTTTATTGCGAGGACGGGAACGGAAAAAAGAACTGGAATATCAGGCACTTCATATCGCTGCAACACCGGTTCACCTTTTGGCAGAGAATCGACCGCTATTTTTATATCCCCGCCGAAACGGAAAAAATTCACCTGCGCCTTACCACCGAAAACGTCACCGGCCGTCTGCTTATCGACAGCTTGAGATTGACCCCGTCACGCATCAATCCTTCTTTCGGCCTTTACAGAATTATCCTCGGCGCAATGGTTTTCGTTTCCGGTATGTTTATTCTGATAAAATTTCACACATACACACGGCTATTCTGGAAACAAATCCTCATCTGCCTTTTCATTACTTCAGGCGTTCTGCTGCCGAAACGGTTTTATTACCCGGTTATCAGTACCTCTCCTTTTTTAAAATCGTTCATTGAGGATGGCGGTCATTTTCTCCTGTTTTTTATACTCAGTCTGCTGTTATTTACAAAAAGGGATATGTTCTCGTATAAAAACAGCCGGCAATACCTTCTGCTTCATATCATCACTCTCACCATATTGGCCGTTGCAACGGAACTACTTCAATATTTTACGTTTTCACGCTCCATGTCGCTAATCGATTTGTTTATCGATATCGCGGGAATCGCCGCGGGATTGGCAGCCGGGTTATTGTTTATCCGGTTGCGATACGGAAAAAAGAAAGCGGGCGCATAGGTCCTTTATATTACCGAAAGAACCAGACCGCAGGCGGAAGACAGCATCCGTGCGGGTAAACGGTTACTTGCCTGTTTCCTTTTTCGCCTGAAAGTCCTTGCCTCCAGTTTTTTCAATAATTGAGGCAAGTTCCTCGATCGTCCTGTATCTGTTTTCCGTAATTATTCTATCAAGGACTTCCTGATCGATGGCTGAAAATCTGTTTTTCATATCGCACTCCTTTCATGCAGGTCCATGAGACGGTTCTATTTTTTCTATCGACAGGGAAAGACCGATAGATAAGCTGCCGGTCCGCCGGATTATTGAGAGTTATGTATTGTGCGGTAATACCTGGGGGTGCGGGTCGGGAACCGGTCCGGTCCAATAGTCTGAGGGGAAACCGTTATGTTTACGGCGGGTTAATCCTTCAATTCATGGTATATCCTGTCGAACTCTTTTTCGACATCAAGGAAATTATCTACAATCGCAGGATCGAATTGTGTTCCCCTACCGTTTAAAATCACCACTTTAGCCTCTCTGTGCGTCACCACTTCCCTGTACGTCCGCTTCATGCGAAGGGCATCATAAACGTCCGCGACCGCGACGATTCTCGCAGAAAGAGGGATCATGTCCTGACTCAGCCCATACGGATATCCGTCCCCCTGCCATCGTTCATGATGGTATAACGCGATTTCCTTTGCCAGCAGATTCGGGTACGTGCTGAGAATATAGGCCCCGTTGATCGTATGCTCCTTGATTATTTTCCACTCCCAGTCTTCGAGCGGTTGGCTTTTATTCAGGATATCATCCGGCGTTCCTATCTTTCCCACATCGTGCATCGCGGCGAGATAACCGATGTCCTCGACATAGGTCATATCAACTTCTTCAAAACCGGACTTCCCCAACAGATTCTCCGCCAGGATTTTTGCATACCGGTTGACCCGCTCGTTATGCCCGTCAGACGCATTGTCTTTCAGCCGGGATGCCTCGAGCAGGCTTTTGAAGGTATACCTGAGCATTTTTCTATATTCTTCACCGATATTGTCGAGGATACACGCATAGGCGACTGGTTCACGTACTTCTTCCGGTGATTTAAAAAGCGGACAAAGAATAAGGTTGGAAATTATCCTTCTCATATTCATCCCGCGGCGTTCAACTTTACCCTGCCACGAACGTTTCGAGGAGCTTAAATCCTGATACAGGACCCGCAATTTTTCCCGTGGAAAGGATTCGGCATAGAATTTATCGATTCTCATACCGAAGAAATCCTTGAGAGGTCCAAAAAAGGCCGCAAAACGGGGATTGACCCATATAATCTTCAGGCTTTTGTTCACGATAAAAAACGGAACATCATTTTGAAAAAAACTCTTTGCCCAGAGTTTTACCCCCGGTGAATTGAGAATTGTTTTTACTGTAACCTTATCTTCTTTTTTACTAGATATAAAATCATCCATTTTTATAAGGTGATTATAAAATAATTGCATATAAGTGTCAAGTTTTACGAATACAAAATATCGGGACTCCGCTTTTTTATGGAAAAAAAAGAAAGGCGGCTTTTCGAATTTAATATTCAACCACACAGATACCTTCTTGCAGCCACTTCCTACATCTTCGTATTTTTAATTTATTTTTAATACATTTTTGTATGCCTGCTTTTCTGTAAATTTATTATTTCTTTATATCAACCGGCAATTACCTATATTTATCGCCATCCATACGTTGGCACACTCCTTGCATTATAAGAATAAGGCCAATAATCACCGGAGAAATGTAACAGTTAAGGTGTCCGGAAATTGTATTTGGCGGAGGAGGTTGATTATGAAACTGATTATTGCCGTTATCCGGCCGGAGAAGCTTTCTGATGTAAAAAAGGAATTGACGGACGCAACCGTCAATCTCATGACCGTTGTCCAGTCAATCGGTTCGGGCAGGCAGAAGGGATATCCTGAAACCTACAGGGGAGTGAAACACGAAATCAAACTCCTCAAAAAAGTGGAACTTCAGATAGCGGTGAACGATGATTATGCGGAACCGACGATAAAGGCGATTATGCGGGGAGCGAAAACCGGATCGACCGGTGACGGAAAAATATTCGTTCTTCCCATCGAAGAATGTGTTCGAATCAGGACCGGCGAACGAGGCTCCCGGGCCATAGGATAAATAAAAAAAAAGGAGGAGAGCAATGTTTTTATCCAATATCGATCTGCCTCTCGTTATTTCACTTTCAATTCTGGCGGTCGCCGCGCTGCTTATCTATCTCAAAGCGAATCTGAAAATCTGCGAACCAAACGAGATTTTAGTCTTCTCGGGAAAAAAGAGAAAACTCAAAACCGGCGATATCGTGGGGTACCGTTTCGTCCGCGGCGGTATCGGACTCAGAACCCCGCTTCTCGAACGCGTTTCCCGGCTTTCACTCGCGACCATTCCTATTACGATCGAGATAGAACGGGCGTTGAGCAATGGTATGATTCCCCTCACCATTACGGCAATCGCCCATGTAAAAATTTCTTCAAGGGAGGGTGCCGGACTCGAAAATGCCGTTGAGCGCCTGCTCGGAAAATCGGAGACGGAGATCGAAACGATCGCACGCCATACCATCGAAGGAACGATACGTGGCGTTCTCGCGACCTATACCCCCGAAGACGCAAATTATCGCAGGCTTGAGCTGGAACAGGATATTTATCTCAAGACGAAGGAAGAACTGACCAATCTCGGTTTTACCCTCGATTCCATTAAGATTGAAAACCTCAAGGACACCCAGGGGTACCTCGATGCGGTCGGACGCCGCAGAAACGCACTCGTGCAGCGGGACGCACGCATCACGGAGGCCGAATCCGAAGCGGAAGCGGTTATCGCCGAAACGACATCGCGCAAAAAGGCTTCTGACATCGAATTCCAGGCCAAATCCGCGATGGAAGAATATGAAGTTTCTTACAGAAAGCGAAAAGCGGAACTGGACGAGGCGGCTTCCCGGCTCGAGGCGAAGGCGGAATATTCCCGGCACATCGAAACATTGCGCCAGGAAAAATCGCTCCAGGAAATAAAGGAAGAGGTCAATACAAAAAAATATAATGCCGATGTGATCATACCCGCCAATGCCGAAAAAAAGGCGGATGAGATGAAAGCGATCGGTAAGGCATCCTATCTCAAGGAACAGGGGCTCGCGATGGCGGATGCCGTCAAACTGATGAAAAAAGAATGGGACGGGGGTGCGAGCAAGGAACTTTTCATGCTGCACATCCTCCCCAATATCGTCGACAGCGTTTCCAATGTGATCGCGGACAACCTCAAGGTCGAAAAACTCGTGATCATGGGCGACGGCGGACTGCCGAAACATGTCGGGGACGTCACCTCGAGCGTCCTCTCTTTTCTGGAACAGATAAAAACCGTCGCCGGCATCGACCTCACACAGATACTGGGAAACGGCCGCGGAATGCCGGTTAAAAAGGAGCTCGAATAGGGAGGATGATGATGGAAGCTATTTTTGAAAAAATATATACGGTGAACGGGGAGAAGGATTATATACCCATATCGGAGATTCTATCGATCATCAAGGAGAAGCATATCGAGTTCCTCGATCTCAAATTCAGCGATCTCTTCGGAAGATTCCAGCACTATACGCTGACCGCGGACAAGGCGGATGAAGATCTCTTTTCGGTGGGAACCGGTTTTGACGGCTCCTCGATCCGCGGATTTCAGAAAATCAATGAAAGCGACATGCTTATGCGGCCCGATCCCTCGACCGCCTTTATCGATCCTTTTTTCGACCACAGGACATTGAGTTTTATCTGCGATATCATCGACCCGGTCAAACGCGAACGGTATCCCAAGGATCCCCGCTTTATCGGCCAGAAGACGATTGAATATTTGAGAAGCACGGGAATCGCCGATACCGCCTATTTCGGCCCGGAACCGGAGTTCTTCATTTTCGATTCGGTTAAATACGATCAAACGCACAACAAGGCCTTCTATGAAGTCGATTCATCCGAAGCATACTGGAATGCGGGCAAGGAGACCGAAAATCTCGGCTACAAGATTCCTTATAAACAGGGATATTTTCCCACCTCGCCGCACGATCAACTGCACAACCTCCGTTCGAAAATGGTCGAAATATTGCGAAGCTGCGGTATCCAGGTCAATCTCCACCATCACGAGGTCGCAACCGCCGGCCAGACGGAAATCGGACTCGAGGTGTCCGACCTCGTTCATCAGGCGGACACCCTTCTTCATTACAAGTATATCATCAAGAACGTTGCGCATCGCTACAACAAGACGGTCACCTTTATGCCGAAACCGATATTCATGGACAATGGCTCGGGAATGCACATACACATCAGCCTGTGGAAAGAAGGAACAAACACCTTCTATTCGTTCGGCAATTACGCCGATTTAAGTGAGACGGCGCAGTATTTCATCGGAGGCCTGTTTTCGCACATAAAGGCGGTGCTGGCTTTTGCAGCTCCCATCACCAATTCGTACAGGCGCCTCGTCCCCGGCTATGAAGCCCCGATCAACCTCGTGTATTCGGCACGGAACCGTTCGGCTGCGGTGCGAATACCGATGTACAGCGCGAGTGAAAAGGCGAAACGTATCGAATTCCGTTGTCCCGATCCTTCATGCAACCCGTACCTCGCCTTCTCCGCGATGATCATGGCCGGCATCGACGGCATTCTGAATAAAATCACTCCGCCGCCTCCCATCGATGACGACATCTATGAGTTGACCCCTGAAGAAAAGGCCGGCATCCGCTCGACACCGGGCAGTCTGAAAGAAGTCATCGACGGGCTCGAAGAGGATTACGGTTTCCTCCTCGAAGGCAATGTCTTTTCGGAAGCACTCATCGGGAGTTACATCTCCTACAAACGGAAAAACGAAATCGACCAGGTTGCGCTGCGCCCGCATCCCTGGGAGTATTCACTCTATTATGAGATATAGAAACGGAGGATCTATCATGAAATATGTGAAAAAAACGGTAGCGGTCATCCTGTTTTTCTTCCTCGCGGCAATGACGGCAGCAGCCGAAGATGACGGCGGGACTGATACCACTGAAATATCGGCACTGACGGCAAAAATCGAATCGCTCGGAAAACAAATCTTAGAAAGCCGTGTGGCCGCCGATACCGTCTGGGTCATCATCGCAGCTGCGCTTGTATTCTTCATGAATCTCGGTTTCGGCATGGTGGAAGCGGGGTTACAGCAGGCCAAGAACTCCGTCAACATCTCCGCAAAAAACTTTGTCGTGTTCGCGATCGCCTCGATCGCTTTCTGGTTCATCGGTTGGGGCCTCATGTTCGGTGACGGGAACGGGTTCCTCGGATTCAAGGGAATTCTCATGCTCGGCGGACAGGATAACAGCCCGCTTACCGGCGATGCATACGGCGGCGTTTACGGCGCGCTGAGTTGGGCGGGAGTGCCGCTCATCGCGAAGTTTTTCTTTCAGCTTGTCTTCGCGGCGACCGCCGCGACGATCGTTTCCGGAAGCGTCGGCGGAAGGATCAAATTCGGGGCCTTCATCATTTTTTCCTTTATCCTCGTCGGCATCATGTATCCGATCACAGGCCACTGGATATGGGGCGGCGGCTGGCTGCAGGAGCGCGGGTTCTGGGATTTCGCCGGTTCGACGGTCGTTCACTCTGTCGGCGGTTGGGCGGCGCTCGCCGGAGCGTTGGTTCTGGGGCCGCGGATCGGGAAATACAATCCTGATCAAAGCGTCAATCCCATTCCCGGCCACAGCATGACGCTGGCGACTCTCGGTGTTTTCGTCCTCTGGTTCGGCTGGTTCGGGTTCAATCCCGGTTCGACCATGGCGGCCGTTCCGGAAGACATTGCGAGAATCGCGGTCACGACAACACTGGCGGCCGCGTCCGGAACCATCGCCGCGACCATCACCTCATGGATCGCCATCGGCAAACCGGATCTCTCGATGATCCTCAACGGGTCCCTCGCGGGCCTCGTGGCTATCACCGCCCCCTGCGCATACGTGAGTCCGGCCTCTGCTCTGCTTATCGGATTTATCGGCGGAATTCTCGTCGTTCTTTTTGTCATCGGATTCGACCGGTGGGGAATCGACGATCCGGTCGGAGCCACCTCGGTACACCTTGTCAATGGTATCTGGGGAACCATCGCGGTCGCCCTCTTTGCCTCACCGCCGTACGCCGGAGGCGAGGGACAACCGCCGGTCGGTCTTTTTTTCGGTGGAGGAATCTCTCCGCTGGCGGATCAGCTGGTCGGTATCGTCTCCGTGGGGGCGTTTACGTTCATAATCAGCTGGGTACTGTGGATAATCGTCAAATCGACGATCGGCATCCGTGTCAGCCGGGAAGAGGAATTACGCGGTCTCGATATTTCCGAGCACGGTATGGAAGGGTACCCCGATTTCGAATCCTTTACCCTCAAATAGAAGAAAGCCGCCTGTTTTACGGGCGGCTTTTTACAATCTATGCCGAGTAAAAAAAGCATGACCATCAATGAAAATACAACCCGGGGTCTTTCGATATTACAATTTCATTCCCGCATCCCCTTTATCGATACGTACCATATATTCTCCATAATGCAGCGACAATGCGGACCCCTCATCGACCACCGCAATCCCGTCGAGATATTCCGGTATTCCCGTCACCTCCGGGCCCAACTCGAGATAATACTTCAGCATTACCATGATGATCCAGTCATGGGTGACATCGATGATCAACCCGGTGTGTGCCGACATTTGTCCGGCGATCAGCTTCATTTCCTTACGGGCCAGATCCCCATGGGGAATGATGATATCATCGCCGAACCCCCCGTCGAACCACCTTTTTATGAGGGCGATGTTGCCGTATCGTGTGAAATAATCCGAGACCGCTTCAGGATTTCTGGCAATTGTATCGCCCCCCAGAAGGGATACCGTCCCGCCGATCGTGCAATGACCGCCGGCGCCGATCCCCCGGCTGATATACTCCGCCGTCTGGATACAACGTTTGATGGGGCTGTGAAACACGATCGCTTTTTCATGGCATTTCCCGATCACTGTTCCCAACCGGTACGCGTCCTCTTTCCCCTGTTCCGTCAACAGGGCTTCATGTTGCGTTTCGAGCCGCTCAACATTGTAGCGTTCCGCGTGTCTGATAAAAAGCAATCGTGTCTTTGAAATATCCGCGTTCATTATCATACCCCGTTTGTCTATTGTCGGGCTTTCACCCCGTAGTGCGTTCTACGGTATCCGATAACGATTATCATGGCCAAAAGAGGCAGCAGGGCGGGGAAAAGCAGTATAAAAACAGGAGACGCCGGTCCGACGATCCGAATCTCGCGTCCGCCGGACGGGTAATAGTTGCCATTGACGTCCTGCAGCCTGATTCGTACGGCAGTTTCGTTCCTTCCGATCGGTACCCTGAATCCGGAAAACTCGTAATTTCTGTCCTTGTGCTCCCCCTCCGGATCGTAGGGGACTATTTTGTATCCGAGACTCGCCCCGCCCTTTAGCGGCTCGACATAATACTTTTCCTGTTCGGTCGAGATGCTCACATTCCTGCTTGAAATTTCCAAAAGCGAATCGGGTAATTCCTTCACTTCCTCCCACCGGTACATACTCACGTTCCCCCTGCTGTCATTCTGCAGAAGCTTGTTGTAATAGAGGTCATTGTACTCGTTTTCAAGAAAGGGGACGAGGTAGATGTCCGTCGTCGCATCCACATACAGCACATGAAACGGAGAATATGATTTAATCGGTTTCGTCCATTTATCACCGGGGACGATCCTGTATCCCACGTTTTTCCTTCGACGTTCCCCGAAGACCAAAAGCGTCTTTTCGGAACCTTGAAGCGTAAGTCCGTCGCGGTTTTCCAGCCTGGTCCTGTAGGTCCCCTCAGGGAGAACGACATGGAACTGTTTTCCCATGCTGAGTTCCTGCGGCGTGGGATTGACAGGCATCACCGGTTCTTCGAGGGCCTTGTATTGTCCGATAAGGGTTCCGGTATCCTTTCCGGCGTCGTTGTACACCTTCATTTTTTCCACGAGTTTTTCTTTTGCTTTCGTGTAGATATCGAATTTTATTTTGTACGCTTCGTATCGTTTTTCATATTCGGACAATTCCCGCTTGAGTCTGTCGGCCTCCGTTTCCGCCGCTTTACCGACGAACACCTTCCAGTCGTTCGAGTATTTTCCGCTTACATTGTAGATGATGTACAATTCGCTTTGAAGCCGCTCCACGGTTGCCCCGTCCCGTTCGATCACCAATGTCCCATCAAAGGCGGATATCTTTTCCGGTTTGCGGACATCGAGCGGTTCAGCCATCCATTTGCCGGAAAGCGGCCAGAAATAGATAAAGGCCTTCCTCGGGAGTAGAAAATTATCGACATCGTGAAGCAGGTAGATGGTCGAATCGTCGCTCCGGCAGAAAGTCCTCGAAAAATGAAGTCCGTTGAAAGCGGTGACCGTATAGATGACATCTTCCTGCTTTACCGGAATGTCGCCAGATGCATTCAGCGAAACGATCAGGACAAGCACGGTGATGATAAACGCCTTTATTGTCATCCGCGGACTCCTTTCTTTCCCAGTACCGTGTGAGAAGCTCCCAAAAGCGCCCCCGAAAGGACAAGGAGAAGCAGCACACTCAGAAAGAAACCGCCGATGTTTCCATAGTCGACCGAATCGAGGCCGAAACTCCAGTAAAAAACCGGGGAAAACCACCTGAGGGCCCATGCGATGATCCCGGAAAAACTTTTTACATAACCGGCGACCATGGCTAAGGACATGAGGTGAAGAAGCACGAACGCGGTGAAAATGGCGATAAACGCCGCTACCGCGGACGCGGCGTTATGCGCGACAACGGAAACGAAAACGACATACCCGTAGCATGCGCAGGAGAAAAAAAAGAGAAGAAAGAGGGCGAAAACGAACGTGGGACCGAGTACGAGATTACCGATCAGGGAGGCAAGCGAGTAAAAGAGAAACAGCGCGGCGAGCGATAGCCCGGTAACAATACAATTCTTCGCGAATGAAGCGAGGAAATAAGATGTTCCGTCGGCGGGGCCATAGGAGATCAGTTCGATGACACCGGTATTCTTTTCGAACCCGAACTTGAACACCGAGGACACCGAGAGGTAGACGAGAACGGGAAGAAATGAAAGAACAAGGGCGAAAAAAAACGGCCCTTCGGAAAACAGTTTGTCGACAAAGGTGCCGCCGAACGCCCCGGACAATGATTTGAAAATCATATCATAGGCGGGATTCAGGTTGTTATAATCAAGCCCGCTGGAACCGATCGAATGGATAAAACCGGCCACGAGCAAAAATCCGGTAACGAGACCGAGCGTCAGGGCGATATACACCCCCGGTGTAATACATACTTCAAACAGTTCCCGCTTTCCCATAATGTAAGCGGCCTTGATTCGTGACCTCATCGGGCCCCTCCGATTCCCGCGAGCATTTCGACATTCTCACCGGTAATGGCGGAAAAGGCATCTTCGAGCGACATCGCCTTTTCCTGGATTTTCAACGGGACGAGTCCCCTGTCGATGAGAAATCGTGAAACGGCTTTTCTGTAATCACCATCCTTCGATACACTCACCGAAAGCGTCACCCCGGAAACGGATGCGCGGGTGACAAAATCGAGGGCCGATATCTCCCTGTCAAGGTTCTCCGGTATGTGGTCGAGTTCGACGAGGATCTCTTTTTCTTTCTGTAATTTGAAAAACAGATTTCCCACCCGGTCTTCCGCGATCAGCTTGCCTTTGTGGATTATGGCGACCCTGTGACAGAGCTTTTCCATTTCGGAAAGGAGGTGGGATGAAATAAATATCGTCCGCCCGTCCCGATTTTCCTCGAAGATAAGGTCCCTCACCTTTTTTATACCAATCGGGTCCAGTCCGGAAATCGGTTCGTCCATGAAGAGAATATCGGGATCGTGGAGGATCGCCCGTACTATACTGAGTTTCTGAAGCATTCCCCGTGAAAAGCCGTCTATCTTTTTATACGCTGAGTCTTTTAATTCCACTTTTTCAAGCAGTGAAAGAATCCGATCCTCCTTGTTTTTCACCTCGAAAAAGTCAGCGAAAAAATCACAATACTCATAGGCGGTCATCCACTTCCACATTCCACTGGGGTGTTTTTCGGGGACCACCCCGATCCGCTTTCTTGCATCGATCATGGAAGGCGAATACCGTTCGTTAAAGAGATATATTTCTCCTTCAGTGGCCTCGATGACACCGAGAAGCATCATTATTGTCGATGTTTTTCCCGCACCATTGGGTCCGAGAAATCCGTAAATCTCGCCCGCCTGTATATTCAGATTTACATGATCCACGGCGCAAAAAGAACCATATTTTTTTGTCAAATCCTTTGTTACAATCACGCATGCTCCTCCCTGATTTCAGGAAGCCGTCTGGTTCCAGCTTGCGCTGATAAAATAGTCGACACGATCACCCATACCATCGAGGATGTTTTTGATCGATTCGAGTTTATCCAGCCTCATTACCGGTTCCATTTCGGCATCGAGTTCTTCTTTTGTCATTTTACCGGGAATCGGAAAAACGATGATATAATCATAGACACGATACGGGGCATTATGTTTTTTGATCGCCGATGCCGGAACCTGAAGAGAATACCGGTAATAGGTATCCGGATGCATATCCCATTCGGCCTCGAGTGTGCCGCGAAAAAGCTCTTCGCCTCGCCCGCTCCCCGACTCGACAGGTTCGACAACAGGAATTCCATTTTTTACCTGGACTGAAATCCTCAGTCCAAACCACATGGGGAGGCACGGATGCTCGCCGATACCCCTTCCCTCGGCATCGATCGGTCTCGGATTCAAAAAGAGTGTGCCGTCTTTTATTTCCGTCCTGACGAATATCTCGGACAGTCCCGGTATCTCATATCCGATCATTCGAACGGGGCCGTCCAATCCGTTATCCCCTTTGTTCAGGGTGACGGGAATCTCCCGCGACCGGTACGCCGGGGCGGAAACGGTAAGAACCGCTTCACCGGGTTCGAGACCGGTGAATACCTGTTCGAGCGGGCCGTTGTCCGATTGGTAGTAAAGCACAAGATACCTGTCCTTTATTCTCACCATTGCATCCCAGACCCATCCGCCGCTGACATCGTCAATAACGGTAAATCGCAACCGTGTGTCGCGGCTACTCGACACAATAAACAAAATCACGGCGAGGACACAGATGCTTAGCGCCCCTGTGACGATATATATACATGTTTTCACTTTCATGAAACACTCCCTGCGACACCTCGATAGTATTGGAACTGAAATACACTGACACCGTGAAAAACTATCTTTTTAATAGCAAGAAAACCGGAGATTGTATAAAAAGCCGGAATCACCATCAGGGAAACAACCATGGCCGTTATTGTGATTGCGCTAATAGATGGAAACGATCTCGAGCCGATACAATCCCGAACTCTCATTCCTGACCCAGTGTATCAGCTTTGTCACCACTTGCCCGGCCCGTCCCATGATAAGCTCTTTTCCCAATACTTTTGCTTTTACCGAATTCGCATTCGAAATCCAGAGTTTTACTTCGTTTTTGACATTTTCAATCTCGAAATCTTCTCCTTTACTGAAAAAGCGTTCGGGCATCATTTCACCGTCCTGCGCGTAGCGGAAAAGGCAGTGACCGCGAAAATCAATATCGACGGCAAACGGTTCGCGTTTTTCAGATTCTCCGATCACGGTGATCGTCTCTTCATTGATACGGATCGTCGTCTCCGTTCCCGTTTCAACCGTTTCGGATGCCTCATTCGAGGCGAGAGTTGCCTCATTCGAGGCGAGAGTTGCCTCATTCGAGGCGATATCTTCCGTTTCGATCATCTCCGCAGGCGGCGTCGGCTGAACCTGCGTCGCCCGGGAAAGAGGCGTGACCGCCGGCTGAGGGGTCGATATTATCGCCGCCGCCTCCGTTTCTTCGTCCTCTCCCTTCTGTTCTCCGGAAGGACGCTCTATTCCATCCCCCGTACCGTCCTCCCCGGCTATATAAACGGGTTTTGAAACGGTAATTTTATAGAGACCGATATTTGCCTGGTTTCCGTAATCGGAGGTGATGAGATCGTTAAAGACAAGGGTGACATCGAATTTTTGATCGTCATTGAGATCAAAACTCACTTTCTTTCCGATATAAAGAAGTGTCGTTTTGTCCATCACTTTGAGTTGTAACGGTTCCTCCGCTTTCAGGATTTCCATGCGATACGTATTCTCTCCGAGGGGGATCGTGATCCTGTCATGTTCCCTGAACCACCGCGTCAGGACTTCCGCATCGTTAAAGACGAACTCCTCTCCCTCATCCGTTTTCAAAACGGCGGGGTCTTCGATTTTGTCCTTCATTGCTTCCGGCTTTTCCATATTCGTCATAACAAAAAAGGAAAGGGCGGCGATACCGCCGGCCAGCAGGACGATGCCAAGACCGGCGATCAGCACGACAACGGAACGGGGCATCTTTCTGTTGTTATTGAGCAGTTCATCAAAAGGGATTGGTTGTTCCTGTATTTTTATGTTTCTGTAGAGGTTGACAAAATGATCCGGATCGAGGTCGAGATATTCGGCATAACTCCGCAGGAATCCGATTAAATAGGTTTCCCCCGGAAATGCTGCAAAATCCTCGCTTTCAAGGGCCTCGATATACCGGCGGGATATTCTCGTTTCCCGGGCCACCTGCTCCAGGGTATAATTCTTGCTTTCCCTGACTTCCCGGAGTTTTTCTCCAAATAATTCCATAACCTATTCTTCATCTCCAAAGAGAAAATTTTTATATTCATAGGCGGTCGGCGGATCGGGAATATCGAACATCTCTTCGAGGATACCCTGGTTGATTTTCAAGTCATGAAAATCGAATTGTATATTGATATTCGTTGCCGTAACGGCTTTCACCCTCCTTATCAGCCCCTCATCCGTAAACGATATTTCAATATCCTTAAAACCTTCCGCCGTCGCCCGCCACTGAAATTTGAGTTTCACGACCATCTCCTTCGAACCTTCTTCAAGCGGGATCGGATCGGGACCGTAGACATAGGCTATTTTGTAGTTATTGCGAAGATAGGTAAGCCCCTGGCTGCTCGCCATGGCGGCAATCGACGCCTTGCTTCGTCTGGGTAGATATTGTTTGAGAAGAACCGAATGCTCGGGAACAAAGACGGTAAGTGCCTCGCCGTTTACCAATAGATATTGATTTTCCGGAGAGGTAAACCTGATGAGAAGGAGATTGGGATTTTTGTACCATATATTCCCCTCCATGGCGTTATCCCCTTCGGTTATGGTTATCCTGCCTTCATAATCCGTGACCCGGCCATAGACCGCGGATACCTGTTCGAAATAGGTGTCCGCCGTGATTATTTCCTGGGCAACGGCACTGTTGAGTATGCATCCGAAACAATACAGATACATGATCATTCGTAAATATCTTCTGCTTTTCATCACATTCTCTTTAAACTGATTTCATACCACTATTCCAAAAATGGCGGTAATTGTCAAGTGAGTCGGCTTTCACATTTATCATGTCCCCCGCTTATCCCCTTCCCGGGTTTCCTCTTCCCTCAATTTTTCGAGCAGAAGGTATTTGAGCCAGTCATCCGAAAGCTTGAGAAACACATCGCAGTCGGGACAAAAGAACCTGCTTTCACGTACGTGATGCTGCGCACAGGCGACGCAATACACTTTGCCGCATGTCGCGCATTTGCCGGCCGGCGCATCCGGCGGCGGTTCACCGTGAATCGTAAGCCGCGACTGCACCGAAACATTTTCCGGCGCCCACCATTCCCGCCCGCACGTGACGCAGGCAATATGCACCTCCGACTTTTCGCGTATGCGAAAGAGTATTTTTTTCCCTTCTTCATGTTCCGGATCTTTTTCCAGAACTTTCATGACGGCCTCTTTGGCTTTGCCGCAATCCATCCGGTCGAGATAGAGACTCGCCAGGTTGGTGAGTATTTCGATGTTTTCGGGATCTTTTTCAAGCCCGTCCCTGAATGCGACTTCGGCGCGCGGCCAGTCACGCTGAATGAGCGCGCAATAGCCGATGAGGTTGCACACAGCCGGCGTCGGTGAGATATCGTAAAGTTTGACCAGCATTTCCTCCGCCCGTTTGATCATATCGCGTTCGATACATGCTTTTGCACAATTTTCAAGAAAGACCGGATTGTCCGGTTCGAGTTTCAATGCCTTCTCATACTCCCTGATGGCGCTCGAGGTATCACCCAGTTTTATACAGAGATTACCCCGGTGATTGATGATTTCGGGGACATCTTTCAGGGCTTCGGTATTCAATACCTGAAAGGCTTCTTTCATTTCATTGCTTCGGGAAAGCACCTCGGAAAGATTGATGACGATCGCCGTAGATGACGGAGATTTTCCGTATGCCGAGTAAAAATATTCCTTCGCTTTTTCGTAATCACCCTTATCCATATAAAAAAGCCCATACTGATTGAGTGTCCACGGCTCTTCGGGATCGAGCTCGTAAGCCTTTTTTAATTCCTGTTCGGGATCGAGGCCGAGTATCGCTTTGTTTTCCGCCAGTTTGAGCCAATGCAGATAAAACGAGTTTTCCAGTTCGCACGCTTTCTGCAAAAGGGAAACGGCCTTTTCTCTGTCGCCCCTGTTCGAGGCGATAATACCGGAAAGAAAATAAATACTGCTGTCCGGGATTCCTTTTTCGATCAAAGGTTGAAATATCTTCTCGGCTTCTTCGAATTTCTCCTCATGAAACAGTATTTTCCCTTCGAGGATTTTTACATCGCTGTTTTGCGGATCGAATTTCTTTATACGGGAAAATATCGGATAGAGTTCCCCATATGCTTCCTGCCTGAAAAACAATCCCGCCGATGTGCTGTAATATTCCAGTGACCGGTCCTTATCCCCCTGCATTTCCAAAGCCCTGGCCGCGTTCAGGAAGAAAAGCGGCATATCCGGCTGTATGCGGCAGGCCCTGTCATAGGCTTCGAATGCCTTGTCCCAGTTACCGAGTGCGTATTCACAGTTGCCCAGCAGATTCCAGGCCGGCGCATTATCTTTGAAAACAGGGCCCGCATCACCGCCGCGCTCTAAATTCGATTGAAGATAATCCCTCGCCTCCAAAAACCTGTTCTTCAAATAAAGGATATTCGCTTTTTCCCGGACAGCCCTGATATAATCCGGATCGAGGTCGAGGCAGCGTTCGATATTTTCCAGAGCGAGGTCGTACATCCCCGTATTGATCATGAGTTCGGCGAATAAAAAATAATCATCGGCAATCGGCTTTTTGTGTTTCAGGGCTTTTTTCAGCTGTACTGCGGCGGCCGGGAACGCTTCCATCGCAAAAAACGTTTTCGCGAGTTCTATCCTGTACTGGGGTTCCTGGGGTATATGATGCACCCATCGTTCGAAATGTCTGTCGACTTCGATCGGGCGTGAATCGATCAGAAAACGTTTCATATAAAAACGGGCTTCCTTTTTTTCATTGTAATTCTGCGCCGCAAACCCTATCGACCCGGCGGAAAGCGTATCGTCCTCAAGCTCCGCCACCCATTCATCGTCGATATAAAAGGAAAAATGCGTATCCTGTGCGATAATCCTGAGGGAGTTTTCTCCGGGCTTGATTAACGGAGATTCCGTCCAGTCGATGCGGACAAGGGGATTCCTGTTGAACAATACGTCAAACCGGAAAAATCCCCGTTTTGATATAAGAAAATAATAGAAATTCTCCTCGTTGACGTACCTGAAAACAAATCCCAATGCCGAGTGCCCGTTTCCCTCATCAAAAGCAACATCTGCTTCCAGATAAAAATTATTATACCTGTGCTGCTCATCCAGGATCCAGGCAAAATGATCCTTCTTTTTTAGTAAAAGGAAATACTTCCCTTTCGCAGCACCGGACTCATATGTGACGGTGTTCTCCCGATCAAACCGTTTCCTGTCAAACAGACTGAATGACGTTTTCCATTTTTCGGACATTATTTCATACGGATCCCGTTTTTCTTTTTTCCGGAAAAATAGCATTATGTTACCACTCCTTTTTTATTACCGATATACAGTAAAAGCGCTGTTGTGTATCCCGCGGGCGTGCCCGGTATCACCGTCAGGCATAAAGAACTATGACAGCGAGAATGTGAAGCGGCTCGTCCTTTTTATTGATAATTGAATGCCCCTCCCCCGAACCGGTAATCACCGCGTCTCCTGCGGTGACGGGGGTTTCGGTCCCGTTATCATCAACGATCCCCGCACCCGAAATGATATAGAATATCTCTTCTTCACCTTCGTGACGGTGAAATCCTATGGATGACTCCTTTTCCAGAACCAGCCGGGCAAACAGTCTCACCTTCCCTTTCATTTCTTCTTTTTTAAAAACATGTATGATTTCGACCTGTCCGGTTCCCTCGCGCATCCGTTCCCGTACCTCCCTCACCATATCCGAACTTCTCTTTACCATATGTATCCTCCGATATGATCACTTTAAAAATACATTCCCGCTTAATAAAACGCACCCATAGCTTTCATTATTTAAAGCAGCCATTTCATTAATAGTACATACGCATTTTTTATGCAAGTGAATGTGTCGTATTCCCGATACATTCTGATATTTTCTCACTAATACAACTTCGTTCGGAGCCGACGTCAGGTCGGAATATTCGTGATATCCGTTTCCTTCAGGATAACATCGTGGGCACCGCCCTCGCGCAAGCTCGTCGATGATATCAGTGCGACCCGTGCCTTTCTGTGCAGATCTTCCATGGTAACGACGCCGCAATTGCACATCGTCGCCTTGATTTTTTCTACCGTCAGATCGAGGTTGTCCTTCAGTTTTCCCGCATACGGGACATACGCATCGACCCCTTCTTCAAAGAGGAATTTCCCGTCATCGGTATAACCGTAACGCTGCCAGTTCCGCGCCCGTTCAGTTCCCTCCCCCCAATATTCCTTTACAAAATTACCGTGTATCTTGATCTTCTTGGTCGGACTTTCGTCAAAGCGTGCGAAATAACGGCCCATCATGACAAAATCGGCACCCAGTGCCATCGCGATCATGATATTGTTATCGTGCACGATTCCCCCGTCGGAACAAATCGGTATATAGACCCCTTTGTCCTCGAAATAATCATCCCTCGCCTTTGCCGCATTGATGACGGCCGTCGCCTGGCCGAGTCCGATCCCTTTTTGCTCGCGGGTGATACAAATCGCGCCTCCGCCGATGCCGACCTTGATAAAATCAGCCCCGGCATCCGCAAGGTACCGGAAGCCTTCCCTGTCGACGATATTGCCGGCGCCGATTTTGACGTCACCGTATTCTTCCTTCACATACCGGAGGACCTCTTTTTGCCACTCGCTGAATCCGTCGGATGAATCGATACAGAGAATATCCGCCCCCGCCTTGACGAGTTCGGGTACACGTTCCCGGTAATCACGAGTATTAATCCCGGCACCGACGATAAGCCGCTTTTCCCTGTCAACGAGTTCGAAAGGATTACGCATGTGCTCGTCGTAATCCTTTCGAAAAACCAGATACCGCAGACATCTTTTCTTGTCCACAATAGGCAGGCAGTTGAGTTTGTGTTCCCAGATCATGTCATTCGCTTCTTCAAGCAGTATGCCGTCGAAAGCGTAGATAAGCGATTCGAACGGCGTCATGACGTCCTTAATTTTTGTGGCCGGGTCGCATTTGTGTATCCGGTAATCCCTGCTGGTGAGAATTCCCAACAACTTGCCGTTTGACGATCCGTCCTCGGTGATGGCCATCGTCGTATGGTCCGTCTGCCTGATTAGGGCAAGGACGTCGGCGAGGGTTTGATCGGGTCTCAAATTCGAATCGCTTTCGACGAATCCCGCCTTGAAATGTTTCACCTTTCGCACCATTTCCGCCTGCTGTTCTATGGGTTGCGAACAGAATATAAAGGAGATACCGCCGCGGCGCGCCAGCGCAATCGCCATGGTATGATTCGAAACGGCCTGCATGATGGCGGAGGCAAACGGTATATTCAACGTCAACTCGGGCTTTTCACCTTTCTTGAACTTGACCAGCGGTGTCGAGAGATTTACATTTTCCTGTTTGTCTTCCTTTTTAGTCAGATTCGGAATGAGAATATATTCACTGAAGGTTCTTGAAAGCTCCTCATATATAATTCCCATATTTAATTCCTCCTTTTTTAAAAGCATAGTGAAAAATCAAAC
Organism: Spirochaetales bacterium; assembly: GCA_016930085.1. Taxonomy (NCBI): domain Bacteria; kingdom Pseudomonadati; phylum Spirochaetota; class Spirochaetia; order Spirochaetales; species Spirochaetales bacterium. The sequence continues at coordinate 17,994 of JAFGHO010000081.1, read as the reverse complement.
GAAGGACTCAGCCTGTTTTCATTAATAAAATAATTGATGTAGACAACCACATCAAACCCACATCCGTAAAGCGAACATCCGGTTCCGGTCGAAAAAAGCAGATGGCCGGGACGCAGCGTATAATCAAGGTTATCGCTTACACCGGTATCGAAATAGCAGATGAACGCCGGGACAAAACCACCGAGTGCCGGAAGGTTCATCCTGATATCCAGGTTATTGACCGCCTTCAGGTACCCGTCGAAACGCCCATTGTCGATACCCCTCATCACCCCGCCCAGTCCTTCAGAGGTTGTCGCTTCTCTTCCGCCGATACTTTGCCGGGCATTAAGCGGGATATATCCGCCTGAAAGGCAGTCAAGGACGATCCTGCCGCCGATATAGATATTGAAGGCGTTCTCCGTCGTTGTATCCGCGGGATCGAGATCGAAGACGGTTATAAAACCGCGGAGATCGAAGGTACCGCGGACAAAATCGGCCAGTCCGATAATATCATTACCGAACCACGCAGGAGCGACCTCGCACGAAAGATCCGCCTGGATACCGTTCCGCTTTCGATGCGACTCATGCACGGCGACATCGTTATAATAAAGACCGATGACCGCCGAGTTCTGCAGGATACCTTCCGCATCGGCAAGGCCGGATGAAAAAACGAGCGCTTCCGCCCCCGAATCATGTTCGAGATAAGCGTTGTATTTTCCGCGATAGAGAAAGTGGACCTCGAACAGGTTATCCTGTTTTCCCGGCTGAAGAAAGATCCCCTGCCTGATTCCGGCCGACCACACACTTTCAAAACGTTTAAAAACAGCCTCATTAACCTCCGATGCTGATTTCGGCGGATAATAAATGGAGGTATCGGGATATCTGTAGTATCCGACCGTTTCATACCCGCATCCAAATGAAAGACAAAGTCTCGTAACGAGCGGGGGTAAAAAATGTACCCCGAGGTAGTTGAGTCCCACATCGGCACCCCAGAACCGTATTCCCGGTTCGATCTCGATTTCATCCAAAGGGGAAGAAAATCCGGCCGTACCGGAGATAATCAAACAGACATGTATACAAACCAGCAAGAACAAACAGTACCGTTTGTCCGCGCACAACACCGAAATCAAAACGACCTCCGTCGCCCTTCATCTGACCTTTCAGGGACAATAATAAAATCAAACAGGACGACGCCGTCCCGCCTTACTATTATAACAAACAACAGGTTTCTGTACAGACGCCTTATTCATTATTTTTTTATTTTCCGTGCAACGACATCAAACCCAATAAAAAGCGGCTTCCTTCCGGAAGTCGTTTGCCTGCCGTCACCGCCGGTAATCCGCTTCCCCTCTGAAGAAAATATTGATATAATGGCGGCAGCAAGGAGGATACCATGTTTCTCGGACTCCCGCTTCAGGTTTGGTTATGGACGGGTATTGTTATAGGATGTATTATTTTCATTGTATGGATGAAATTGCCGGTTTATAAGGAAATACTCGGGAAGAAAAAGGTCCCGCATAAAACGAAAAAAGACGAAACAGGCTGACACCTGCTTTTCCCGGCCCCATTTCCGGAGTACGGTCATCTTCGACAGCCGCTTTGATCGCAGGGCGCGCCGTACAATTGGGAATGAACAGGGCATTCCCTCACCCACTTGTTTCCTTTTTTAATATAGGCTATGATGGTGGGCCATGGACGACCACCTTAAGTGGAAAGAAATAAAAACGGACGTCCTCAAAGACTGCCGAATTTTTACCCTTGAAGTCTCAGACCGGTTATCTCCTCTGGGCGCGACGAGTGATTTTTACATTCTTGAAGCCTGCGACTGGGTAACGGTCATCCCCCTGATAAAAAACAGCGAAGGAACCGATTGTTTTCTCATGGTGAAACAATTCCGTCACGGGAACAAAAAGGTGATGTGCGAGTTTCCGGCGGGACTTGTCGATGAGGATGAATCGCCGGAAGAGACCGCAGGCCGCGAGTTGATTGAAGAAACAGGGTACCGGGCCGGAAAACTCATCTATATCGGCTCGACATATCCCTGCCCCTCATTCATGACGAATCAAAGCCACACATTTCTGGCCACCGGTCTCGAAGCAACGGGAGAAACCCGGTTCGACGCGGACGAAATCATCGAATCCGTCATTATTCCGGTCGACGAGGTTGCATCGAACATCCGGGAAAAAAAAGAGGCGTTTTGTAATTCGCAAACGATTGTTTCCTATAACTGGTATAGTCTGTATATGATACATGCAGAAAAACAAGATGGTTACAACTCCGGACAGTAACCTGAAAACACTTCAAAAAGAAAAACCAATGACGACATTGCGAACTCACTTTTCATTTTCCAACGAAATATCAAGAATTTTATTTCAATTAGCTTATAACCTACAAATGGGATTCAATCCGCTTCAACCAGTCATTGAAAATTCGGCATTTTTTTCTCATTGCATCGATCCCGATATTGCGTGCTATTATTATGCCTGTCGTCGTTTTTTTATATTTTGGATATAATCGCTCCAGACGTTTCGACGGTGCTTCATCGGGAGAATCATCTATTTTTTCAGGATCACCGAATTGATCAATAATTTTATCCACGTCTGATTTATCAACGTGAAGTTCCGAAGCAAGACTGCTTGCATCACTGAAAAGCAATGCTTCGAATTCATGTACGGTTATATGTGGTATAAAACGAATGTCTGACCTGTATGCCGATAATTCGGTATTGACCGCCAAATGAGTTGAATCATTAATTATTGAAGCGATTTTTGCGGGTTCTTCTTCCTTTTTTGCATTAATGAAACCGGGCCAATCCGGCTTCAGGCCGTAATAATCAATAAACAGGCTGACGAACGTGTCGGCGCGCTGTTTCATGTGTATGGTTATGTCTTTTAAAGCCCTGCTGAATTTGATATCTCCCCCCTTCTCTCCGGGTTTCGATATGATGATTGGCGTCATATATATATTTCTATCAGCCAGGTTATCTTTGAGTATACTATTAATGAATATTTTTTCCGTTTTTCCTTCGACGATGACAATAATCTCAATGAAATCACTCATAAACAGGACCGCCGTCGATAACGTTTTTGGTCCAAAGTTCCCCAACGGAATAATTTTCAAGCCACGTTTTAAAATCTTCTTCATTCAATCGTTGAAAAGTAGAGGCTCCATTTTCTCTTTTTACTACAATAATGTCTTCAATACCGAAATGATCGATCAATGCCGGAGACTGAGTTGCAACAATAATCTGGGTGCGTTTTGAAGCATCCTGAATAAGTTCAGACAGAATCGATATCGCTTCCGGATGAAGACCCAATTCAGGTTCATCGATTATGATCGTCGACGGCGGGTCCGGCTGTAATAATGCCGTTGCAAGACAGATAAAACGGAGAGAACCGTCCGACAGATGATATGGCTGCATCGGATAATCCGATCCCTTTTGTTTCCACGAAAGGTTTAGTTTTTGCTTTCTTCCGAAATCCGTAATATCCAGAAGGAAATCGTCAAAGAAAGGCATCACCATTCTCACTGCATTAAGAATTTCAGTATATTCAGTAAAATATTTATTTTTCAACATGAATAAATAAGGAGCGATATTTGACGCATTTCCCCTGAGATATTTATTATCCTGAATTATTTCATACTGTCGCATTGCTGAAGTTTCACTTGTATCATGAAAGTGGTAAATCTGCCATGAAGCGATCGCCTCATAGACTGGCAGACTGTATTGACTGTCTTTTCGCTTGCTTTTCGCTTCTTTAACGAGAAGTGACGTGTCATCATCGCCGTCACCAAGGTCCCACCATCCACCTCCGGTACGTGCATATTTGTAAAAACGTTTTTCAGCTGTAATAATACATTTATCCTTTGGCGTCGGCTTCAGCGTAAAACAGTATCCTCGAATGCCAAAAATGGTTGTAAACTCCATTTCAGTTGTTATTTTTGGACCGTTAAAAAGAAGATCGCCAGCCCCGCCGTTCTGTACGACATAATTCCCAAGGTTGCCGTCGATCAGGCTTCTCAGCATTCGAAAGAAGCCTATCAGATTTGTTTTTCCGGCACCATTACCCCCGATAAATATATTGAGTTTGCCGAGACTAAAGTCTTCGAGGGTTTTGATTGATTTAAATCCTTTAATGGTTAATCTATCGAGTGAACTCATTGCGAGACCTCATTATTTGATTTTCTGTCATTGCATTTTCTGTTATCTTCTTTCCATTATAAACGATTCGTCCTTTATTGAACTCACAAAATACAGCCGCACGATGGTTCGATATATTTATTTTATTAATTCTGATGAAAGATGTATTCAATAAATCAGTGAAAATTAAAATAAGGCGCCGACCGGATTCGAACCGGTGCATAAAGGTTTTGCAGACCTCTCCCTTACCACTTGGGTACGGCGCCATAAAAAAACCCTGAATACGCGGCCACAGAGATTTCTCTTTTTGGAGTACACCACGCAATGACCGCGATCGACACGGTGATCAAGAATACCAAATAAAAAAGAGTTTGTCCACACCCTTCTTTATCGTTTTCTCCAAAAAAGAAAGGGATTATGCGGGGGAGGTATCGTGGAAAGACGGAATGTCCGCCTTCATGGATCGACCGTTTTTCGTCGATACGGCAATATCGTCTGCCTTTTATAAACCTTTTCCGAGGCCTTTTTCCCGAACATGTATAAAGACTCGAAGACAATATTGACATTTTATACCGAATACGATAGCTTTTCACCTTGTATATATGAATATCGGTATTTTCACGGACACATATCTTCCATCGATAAACGGAATTGTGACGTCAATTGAAATATTCAGAAAGGAATTGATCAAACTCGGTCACAATATCTATGTATTTTGTCCGATCGTAAAGAGACATACCTCAGAATCAAGAAAAGAAGAAGAAAAAAACAATATCTTTCGATATTTTGCCTTGTCCTACCCCCTTTACCGGGAATACAAACTCGTCATCCCCTTCCCGACAAAGCTGAAAAAAATCAAAAACCTCAACCTGGATATCATCCACTTCCACACACCGTTATTCATGGGGCTTTTTGCAACATACTTAAGCAGGCGGCTAAAAATCCCCCTTATCCAGACATATCATACCTATATCGCGGAATATGTACATTACATACCGCTGCCGAAGAAAATCCTCACACCGCTGGCAATCCGGTTAAGCAAATTCTATTGCGATTATTCGGTTTTTGTCCTGTCCCCTTCGAGTATTATAAAAGATGTTTTACTTGGATACGGAGTCACTTCCGATATTATCATACTCCCCACCGGGATCGAACAATTTAACGGAAAAATCCGCCGTAACGAGGAGACCAGAAAAAAATACGACATCCCCCTCCGGAAAAAAATACTGATCTGTGTCGGAAGAATTACAAAAGAAAAGAATTTTCCTTTTCTTATCCAGGCGTTTGCTCATATTCAGAAACAGGTACCGGATACCATTCTTCTTTTTATCGGGGACGGGCCCGTCCGTGGATATCTCCAGAACCAGGCTAAAAAATTGGGAATCGGTGACAAGGTAATATTCCTCGGTTATATTACAAGGAACGAAGTCATGAACATACTCGCGGCTTCGGATATATTTATCTTTGCTTCCCGTACGGAAACACAAGGGTTGTCACTGCTTGAAGCCATGGCGGCGGGTACTCCGGTTGTCGCGGTCAAGGCGATGGGTGTTATCGATATCGTAAAGAATAACAAGGGGGGATATCTCACGGATCCGGATAAACATGAATTCACGAAAAGGGTTGTCGAGCTTCTCCGAAACGCAGCGTTGTACGATCGAAAATCGACGGAAGCAAAAGAAGTATCGGAAATGTATTCATCCAGACGACTCACGGTTCAACTCCTGGACTGTTATCAGAAAGCAATCACCGCCCATAAATCGTCTGTTTGAAAGGGAATATATGACGGTTCACCTGAAAGAAAATATAAAATCGTTTATCAAAAATACTCAGAAAGAATTCGAAATCGGGGAAATAGTCGAAGCAATCGGCACATCCCTTCCGACCCCTGTGCCTGATTGTGAAACGCGGATTCTCAATCAGCTGAAGATCGACCGGAATCTCTTTCACGATGATGAAACATCCCTGTTTATTCCCCGCTCGCTCTATTTCGACAAGGCCAGGTTTCTTCTCGTACCGACAAACGAAGAAATAGGGGCGGGCATTCTGGTCCCCGGACACCGTTTTCTCCCGTTCTGTAATCCCGAAATTTTTCCGCCGGAATGTACGCTTTGTCCTGAAGACGGTATCATCGTGGAAAAAATAAAAACCCGGATGAACCTGGATGATGTGACCATTTATCTGTCTCTCCTGGGGCACGATGTCATTCCGGATTACCTTATTTATGACGATGAAGCAAATACCGAAATTTTTCTTTGCGACCACCCGGAATCGGAAGAAGTGATTATAACCGTTTTTGACATGCAGGACCTCTATCGCAGATACGGCATGAAGGACGGTGACGCTTTCATCGTAACGGTAGGAAACTGGGCGAAAGGTGAATACCGGTTTACATATATTTCAAAAGAAGAGCGGGAAAAGGAAAAATGGGCGGTGAAGCAGTGGATAGCCGATCTCGAATCGGGTTTCCTGCGTGCTTTTACGAAACTGGGCCTTCCGGCACTCATAAGCGAACAACTCGCTTATGCCTTTTATCTTGGCGGGGAAGAACTGATCAGACATCCCCTCCTCAATATCGGAAATTTTCTCGCCTCAAATGATGTGGTTGAATTGAAATATATCGGCTCCAAATCCTTTCTGTGGCTAAAGGATGAAGAAATCAGGACGGAAGATATCAGCACCCCCCATGTCATGAAAGGGGATTTCGACTCCCTGAATGACATTCTCACCGATATCAATGCACCGATCTCATCCGTTGAGATTGAAGCCTTTATGCGAAACGAGCTTTTTCACAGAAAAACCTCGTGTGAAGATGCCGTGGAACGATGTCTTCAATACCTCGACCTGCACTTCTATGATCAATTTCAGGAAGACATGTTTTATCGGTTTATCGATGAATTATGGGAAGACATTACCAAGCAATATAACTATTTCAAGGACCAGGCCGCCGGTATCGTACGGGAAAAAGCCCTTGCTTTGCAAAACAATTTTATGGAATGGATAGAAACATTGCAGGAACGGGGATTTTCGATTAATATCCTGATCCCCGAAGATATTGTCCTCGTCTCGCATGGCTTTGAATCCTTGAGAATTATTCTCGAAACCTGCAACGACCCCGAAGCTTTCGATAATGACGGCGACATCGATTTCGATGATGAACTCGAAAAAACGGAAGCGTTGATCCGGCATATTATGGAGACGGTGGAAAAAAGATTCGAACCGGACCTCAAGCTTGTAAAAAAGGAGAGTCCTGAGTCCGTGTTGATTCTCAAGATCATACTCCGGGACATCAAACCGGAGATATGGCGGAGAATACGTATTCCCGGGAACAGGACCCTTTCGGAACTTCATTCGGCCATCCAGACGGCAATGGGATGGGAAAATTACCATCTTCACTCCTTTTGGGCCGGCGGTGTCGAATATGGCGATCCTTCGGATAATGAGACTGAGGATGTCGCCGATGAAAGCACTGTCGCCATCGATCGGATCCTTGGAAAAGAGGGAACCTCGATCACCTATGAATACGATTTCGGTGACAGCTGGCTCCATACCGTTACGGTCGAGGAGATCATTCCGGCCGACCGGCTTGACGAAGACGATCGCCGGATCATCAAATGCCTTGACGGCGAACGCTCATGTCCCCCGGAAGACTGCGGCGGACCTCCGGGTTATGAGCATCTCGTTGAGATTCTCAAAAACCCCTCGCATACTCACTACGAGAAAATGAGAAAATGGGCGGCGGATTTCGATCCGGAAGAATTCGATATCGAAACGATAAACAGGAAATTCTTTGGCTGACCACTTTGGGACCTGCCGTTTTATCGATACGATTATTCACGCTTGATGAAGCCGGTATTAATCGTATGCACGAAAAAGGCGATGTCCTGCCGGCCTGCGATCCGGCGTTTCCCGCCAAAAGAATCCGCCCCCTCACGCAGGAGGATGATATGGACACGCGTTTATGAAACAGGACGTGCATTTTAACCGCAAGACGGATGTCTTTGAGTATTTCGAATCATTGACCAACCTCGAACGGTCGGGCGATTTCTCTCACCGTCATTACCGCCCCGAACATATGTTAGCCCTGCTCGATGCTTTTTTCAATCCGCACCTCGGCTGTAAAACGATTCATGTCGCGGGGACAAAAGGAAAAGGCTCCACCGCCGCTTTTATCGCATCCATATTGGGCGCCGGGGGTTTTAAAACAGGACTCTATACATCACCCCACGTATCTACCTATGACGAACGAATCACCGTCAACGGAAAAACGATCGCCGACGATATCATCGTCTCGATCGCAAACAATATATGCGATACAATCGCTCATACCGGTAACATACTGCCCACCACATTCGAAATGCTTACCCTGCTTGCGTTTTGTGTGTTCAGGCACCAACACTGCGATATCGCCGTGATCGAGGTCGGGATCGGCGGCAGACTCGATGCCACGAATGTGGTCCTCCCCGAAGCCGCCGTCATTACTCCCATCGAACTCGAACATACCGATGTCCTTGGTTCGACAATCACGGAAATAGCCTCGGAAAAAGCAGGGATCATCAAACCCGGAATCCCCGTTTTTTCAGGCTTCCAGCAGCCGGCGGTCGGAAATATAATAAAGGAGAAAAGCCGTTCAATGCACGCACCCTTTTACTCCCTTGATGAATCCATAGAAGAGCTTTCCTCCTCATTATCCGAAGAAGGAACAGAGGTCAGCATGAAATTCAGGGAATCTTCTCCCTTCTCCTGTTTCCTGTCCATGATCGGGTGCTTTCAAGCTGAAAATGCCGCCCTCGCCGTTTTGACATTACGGACAATACTTCCGGATATCAACTCACGGTGTTATCAAGAAGGACTAAAAAAAGCCTTTCTTCCCGGCCGGATGGAAATCATGCAACACTCACCGCCCCTGGTCATCGACGGCGCCCACACGCCCTTTGCCGTTGAAAAAGCCTTGCAGAGTTTCAGGACCCTTTACCCGGAAGCCGGAATTCTTATCTTCGGCTCCATTAAAGGAAAAAACCACCGGAAGATGGCGGAAATCTGTGCCTCTGCCTTCAGGACGATCATCGTTTCGAAACCCGGTTCATTCAAAGAAAGCGACCCCGATGCCCTCTATCGTCTTTTTTTAACATTGAACCCCAACACCATATTAAAGAAGCATCCTGCAGACGCACTGAAAACGGCGCTGCTTTATTCGGATAAAAAAATACCGATACTGGTGACCGGCTCGTTTTACATGGTTTCGGAGATACGGGCATTATTCATATCGAAAAAAGATACAGACGTTTTTCCCGATACTCCGAATGCATTTTCCTTGACAGATTAATGCGGGTACCTTATCTTTAAAGTGATACTATCATGAACGAGCGGCGCGGCAATAGAGAGTCCTTGCTAGAAGAAAAGTCATATCAAAATCAGAAAGCCCTGATAAGGGTCGAAGGAACGACAATATCATTTTCCGGAAATATCGATATTATCGATATCGTCAATGAAATGAGCCCCATCCTCGGCAGGATACACGACGAGATAATCAGGAAAAACATAAAACATATCCGGATCGATATCACCGCGCTGGATTATATCAACTCATCCGGTATAAGTCTTTTTATCAAATGGGCACGGGACGATATGCGGTTACCGGATAATCTGAAATACACGATCGAGTTTGTCTGCAATAAAGCGAATGTCTGGCATACCAGTAGCTTCAGTATGCTTCACAATCTGAGTAAGGATCTTTTTATTATTACAAAACAGGAATCAGTCTGATTTGCCCGGATCGGAAATCGATCGGGGTACGCGGTTATGTCATTCCCTCACAAATCTCACTATAGCGGATAATCCGGTTTTTCCCATGGTTTTTTGCATAATAAAGGGCATCATCCGCTCTCTTTATAATCGCTTCGATATTTTCATCATTCGTATTGAATTCCGAAATCCCTATACTGACGGTAATCGAAAAGTTTTTTTTATCCGAATCCAAAAACTCCAGATTGTTGATTCGCGAATGAATCCGCTCGGCAACAATAAAGGCGTTCCGCTCGTTTGTGTCGGCGAGCAAAATGGTGAACTCTTCCCCACCGTACCTTCCCGTCGAATCGGTTTCACGCAGCAGATCGGGTGAGAGGAGGGTTTCCGCGACCCGTTTGAGTACCATATCACCGACGATATGGCCTCTCGTATCGTTGACCGATTTGAAATTATCGATATCGATAATAACGAGGGAAAATTTACAGCAATGATCCTTGATTGTCCCGATGGGTTTATGTTTATATATCGCTCTTCTTTCTTTTTTTATTTTGTCATTGCCTTCGTTCTCCAATCTCCATAAGAATCGAAGAACACGCTTCCGTTCTCTTTCCATGGATTCGAAAAAGGCCCTCCGGTTTAATACCGATGTGAGATAATCAATCGTACTCAGTTTTATGAGTTCCCTGTTGAGTTTCTCTATCTCGAGTTTCTGCCGGCTGATAGACACGTGATCGACATTGATCCTGAATGAATTGATAATGAAATCATTAATCCGTTCATGCCAAAGCGAAATTTCCAGAATAATCGTTATAAACTGGCTGAGATTTTTTAAATAGACCTCGCTGTATCCGGCTTCATTCGTCTGCAGGCAATAGGTAAAATCCCTGTTGGAGAGTTTGTATTCACGGTTGACGCGAAGTTTCTCCGGGGGACAGAAAACGATAATCGGCAGCCTGGTACGGCGGCCGTATTTTTCAAAAATCCGGTCGATTCCAGCCACTTTTTCCTTATCGAAAAAAGAGGAATCGATAAAGACAACCCCGTCGTTTGTTTTTTTTACTTTGGCGGCCTGCCTTGAAAGGTATGAATCGAGATCGGTACAATATATACGGTGAACTTTAAAAAGAGAAGCATCGAATGCGAACACTTCTCCCCTGACGCTAAACTGATCCAGAATCAAAAAAACATGAATCATAATTACCTGTAAACAGGATTCTTCATCCTCCCTTGATTGGTATAGGCTAAAGTATATGTATCCGGAATGAAATATCAATAGATAAAATAAGGGCACTTCTAAAAATCTGCTTTGCAGGTTTTTAGAAGTGCCCTTAAAGGAAAGCTGCCTGTTCCGATTCACCGGATACGCCATATTTGTATGACATGGGATGAGCCGGCCGCGTCTTCATTATAGGGCCGGCGGTCAGCCGGGTCATAGGCCTCAATGCAATCGTCCTATAATACGGATTCCCTTTTTCTGAATGCGATGGAGCTGTCGGAGAACCGTATCGGTTCGAAATATCCGATAAGCCGGTCGTTCCGGATAATCTGATTTGTCGTCATATGATGGTCGCTGAAAGAGAGTTCGGCATCATCCTTCATGACCCTGTATATCTCTTTTAAAATCGGGCGGGGATCGGTGAGGATGTGGTAGATGTCGTATAAGAGAACACGATCGATACTTTTATCGCCGAGTCCCGTTCTGCAATCGCTTTGTATCGTCACGATATTCGGAAGTCCCTTTCCGGCGGATTTTTTTTGCACACTCCGTATCGCAAGGGGATTCACATCGAGGGCATACACCGTCCCCCTTTTCCCCGTCAATCGGGCCGCCGCAATCGAATAACTTCCGGGACCGCAGCCGTAATCGAGAATCTGTTGTCCCGCCCGCACGCGGGCTTCTTCCAGTACCCGCTGAGGCGGTTTGATCATATCGCGAAGTCCGAATATAATCGCCATCAGCCGGTAATCCAGGCCGTTCATCACCGTTTCCATACTTATTCCTCCTTATTTCTTTATGACGATAATACGGTGAGAATTATTGCATGGATTGTCTTTTTTTTATGCGGGCATGAGAGACACGATGTTTCAGAAAGCCGTCATCTCCTCCCAGATCTCTCTGAAGGCAATCATCGTTCCGAAGGGATCATTACTCCGCATGATCGCCCTCACCGCGCAAAAATTGACGGCACCATGCTCGAGCACGTCCCGGACGTTCTCGATCGTGATGCCGCCGATCGCAACGGCGACGAGCGGTATTTCCCTGACGATATCTCCCATGGCCGAAAGGCCCAGCACCGGATCGGGGTGTTCTTTTGTTGGCGTTGGAAATACAGGTCCCACACCGATGTAATCCGGCTTCAATGCGGCCGCCGCCCGGGCCTGGGCCAGGTTGTGTGTCGAAAGCCCGTACAATTTACGCGGCTCGTTCCATATGGCGCGGGCGATATGAAGCGGCATATCATCCTGTCCCAGGTGAACTCCGTCCGCGTCGACCGCTGCCGCGGCAAGAACATCGTCATTCACAATGAAACGCGTGGAACTTCCGAGCGTTATCGACCGTATCTCCCCGGCAACCCGGATAATATCCTTTCTGGGGGCCTTTTTCATCCTGAGCTGCACAAACCCGGCTCCCGCCTTTACCGCGGCTTCGGCGTACCGGGTGTATGATCCTTCCGGGTCAGAGATGATGACATAGAGGCCGAATGTTTTTTCCATTTCAGTTCTTTATCCGAGGTCTTTCATGATAAGCTGGGCGACTTTGCGCCCGCTCTTCAACATGCCGCCGAATATCGGTCCCATCCTGAAACCGCCGCTTACATTGTTCGCCGCCATGCCCGACGCATAGAGTCCGTCACAGAGGCGTTTCGTATTTTCAACGGTCGACGCTTCACCGCTTTCCACCCACATCGGTTTTTCACCCATAATATCCCCCGATTCCGTGTCGATTTTGATACCGGCCTTTTTCGTCGCGTACCTGACAATCTCGCTGGGGTGACCGGTTCCGTCGAGCACCGCTTCCGAGGTGACGACGAGGGGATCGACATGCATGTCGAGGTGGTGAATGGGGGTCCAGAGAATGACAACGCCCGACACCTTGTTCCTCTTGAACACGATATCGACCACACTGATGCCGTTAAAAATGACGGCTCCCGCATGAAGCGCGCCCAGGATAAGGCCGCTCGCGAACTCGACCGAATCGGAGGTAACATACCCCTGTCCCGCCGGCTTGTAACGGATATCAAAATCATCCAGAATGCGGCACGCATCCTCCTGAACGACGATCTCGTTGAATAACATTCCTCCGCCCCATGTCCCGCCCCCCGGTGCAAGCTTTCGTTCAAAAACAGCCACTTTTCTGCCCTTTTTCGCGAGATCGAACGCGGCTACCAGCCCCGACGGACCCGCCCCCGCAATCGCTACATCGACATGCAGGTGATCCGTCAGTTTTTTGAAATACCCTTGAATAATCGACTGTGAAATCTTTTCTTCCATTTGTATTCCCTCCAGTTTTCTTCCTGAAAAGTAAATAGCACCTTCCTGCACCGGGGCACATTATATACAAATAGCTGTTTAATGGAAAGAGGAATAAACGGTAAAATGCCGCCTTGAAAGGATGCGGCCTGCATACGGTAATTAATGCATGCCTTTTTTACGAAAAAGCGATTCCATGACGTCTGCCGGAGACACTATCCCCCGGCAGGATTCAATATACCGATGAGTTCGGTATTTTTTTCCGAGACCGCCAGATCGAACGCCGTCATTCCCGCTTTGTTTCGTAACCCCGGATCCGCTCCATAAGCGAGAAGAAGACGTATCGCTTCCGCTTTCCGTCCATACACGGCATCCATCAACGGCGTTTCCCCGTTATAGTCCCGGCTGTCGGGACAGGCGCCGTTATTCAGTAAAAACTTAACAAGCCCGGTATTGCCGATTCGGGCGGCGGCATGAAGCGCCGTTTTCCCTCCTTCATCGACCGAATCGACGCTCACCCCCTTCTGCAGAAGCATGATGATCGTATCGCGGTCGTCATACGCTGCCGCCGAAACGAGAAGGTGAGACGTTCCCGCGTAAAGAAAGCCATTGATGAGCCGGGAAACGGGAAAATAACAAAATCCCGCAAACAGGACGGCGGCAATCGAAAACACGACCACCCGTTTCGCCGCAGAAAGCCTGTTATGAGTGAAACGCCGTACCGCAAGAGAAATCCCGATTACCGAAAAAGAGAAAAACAAATAGACCGCCGCCATCCCGATAAGGACCGTCCTGCCCCCGACATGCGCCGTTCCGTATTCACTCCTGCAGGTGCCGTCGATCCGGGATGCAGCGGGACCGGATTCACCTGAAGACCGGTCGCGTTGGGGCAAGGCCGACGGGATATAACCTGAATACCCGTCGGGGCAGAAAATACCGCCGAACGGGCGTACGGCATCCGGAACACCAGGCAGGGCGATAACGAGAAAAAGAAGGCCGAATACGGGCGCGGCTGTTCCGAACAACAATTTTTTGGGCGAAAGAACGGGGCTCGACGAAAAAACGACGGCCGTCACGACCGGGACCGCGCAGCAGCAAAGGACGATACAACCGGAAATGACCATCGCCAGTACGCCGGGCAGAAAAAAAAGAAGCAGCAGTCCCCCCGCCGCAAAGAGAATCAGAAAAAGCCCGATGAGTCGTTTAACCTGCGGCCGAAGTAATCGCGCCGGTGTTTTCACAGCATGAACCCTTTCGGCTTCCATAATACAGAAAAAGACCGATGTTGTGAAGACTGATGTACATAATCTCAACATGCTTTGGATTATTATGAAAAATATCTGTTGTAAAGGATATGAAAGTGATATAACATTAAGCCCGAAGGGAAAAAAGGTAAATCCGCATTACTCATGTTCCGCTATGGTTTCGATTGTACAGCTTCCCTTTCATAATTAACCGGTAAAAAAAGGAGCGGCAAAGGAGTGACTATGAAAACAAAAGCAACATTATGTATCATGCTGATCTTCTTTTTGCCGGCGGCGGTTCTCTCCGCACAGAACTACGACTCTCTCGGCCGCACCTGCTATGTCGACAGCTCGAACGGCAATGACGGCAATGACGGACTTTCGGAATCTTCGCCGAAGAGAACACTCGCCGCCGTCCCGTCGGATTGCGCGGTCGTCCGCTTCAAGCGGGGCAGCGTGTATCAGGGACGGCTCGATATTCCGTACTCATCCAATATTCAGGTCTACACCAATTACGGAAGGGCGACCGATCCCCTCCCCCACTTTATGGTCTCGCACGATCCGGGGCAGGGTCCGGTGATCATCACCTTCAAGGGCCCGATTACCTTCGACGGTCTGTATTTGTCCGGCGCACGGGGGGACAACACCATGGTCCATGATTTTACCCCGGATTCGAACGGAAAAATCGACGGTATCGTCGGCGGTGTCGCCGCGTTTTTAGGGGGAGCCACAACATTTATCAACAATGAGATAGACGATAGTGATATCGGTATTATGGTGGCCGGCCAGAACACGCTCGTGAAGGGCAACTACGTCCACGACCTGATCATGGGCATCGACGAGGAACCCGGCGTCGATCCCAATCTGGTGGGCGGTGCCGAGGGAATTTTCGTCAACACGGCCAATTGCGAAGTGTGCTACAACAGCTTCGTCAACTGCACGGGGCCTGCCAGGTGGGTCGGCGGGTTCGTCGACTGTGACGGCGGCGCCACCGAAATCTCCGCCCAGGCCACCGACGATCCCAATGCCAATATTTACAATGTGCACATACACCATAACTATTCATACAATTGCTGCGGGTTTTTCGAGGTGGCCTCTTTCTTTGACGACTCGGGTCAGAACAGAAGGGGCACGGTAAGAGATATTTCACTGCACGATAACGTCATTATCGACAGCGGGTGGATGGGGCTGCTTCAGGTAAACAACACGATCCTCCGAAACGTGCAGTTCTACAACAACACCCTCATTCAGCGCCCGGGGTCCGTCAACGAAGGGATGTTATGGAGCATATTCACCGCCACATCGTCCGGATTCACGGGGGGCGTCGTGGACAGGGACACGGTGTTTCTCACCAACAATCTGTTTGTCCTCGACCGCGTAACTCCCGACCCGCAATTCCAGATTCACGAGAATTTCAATTCCCAAAACAATATCGTCCGGACGTATTCCGGCACGGGAGACGCCGACTACAACGATCTGGGGTTTGCCAACATCGCGGGGAACGAGGCCGGCGATTTCGATCTGACAAGGCAGGGAAGCCCGGCCGTCGACACGGGGGTTATGCATCTGGACAACCAGTTCGATTATTTTGACAGAACCCGCCCGAACGGCGGCGGCCCCGATATCGGTGCCTTTGAATATTATGGCGGAAGCAGTGCGACCACACCCCCGGGTACCGGCATGATCGGGGATACGAACTCCGACGGGGTGATAAATATTGTCGACGCCCTCCTTGTCGCCCAGTATTACGTGGGACTGAACCCGGCCGCGTTCAATCCGGCGCCCGCAGACGCGGATTGTGACGGTGATGTCGATATCGTCGATGCTTTACGAATCGCGCAATATTACGTCGGCCTTATCTCGCGTTTTTGCTGAAAGAAATCATTTGCCTTCAAAACAAGTAAATTACCCCGTCCTGTAAATAATTCAGGGTGGAGTTGCCTCCCTAAAAGCCAAAGGTTTTTTATAGCGGAGCAAGCGTTTGTCGTACTCTGCTGTTTATATATTTATGAAAGATGCCGTGCAATTATTCAATTCAATCCCTTGTATAATAAATATTAAGTGAAAAGAGAGTGATTTCCCTTTGAGATACTATTTCCATACAAGCATCAAAATGGTAGCCGATGATTTTCACGAAATTATATATTCCTCCTGTTATTCCGGGCGGGAAATATAAAATAGTTTTTAAAGGAGTTTTTATGAAAAGAAAAAAAAGGGTGATTATGATTATGGGAAATGCAGTATCGATTGGTTATTTATTCCTTTTGCTGTTGAGTTGTCAGCTCGAAAAAATGGATGATAATGATAAAACAGATACATCTATTCCCGATCAGAAAACAAAAGGTTCGGCAACGCACTATTGTCTTCATTGGGATGTACCATATGATAACACCGACTATAGACATTATTATTCAGAAGTATGGTACACATCACCTGAAATAACTTATGAGCGTGAAACAATAACAAAAACAAATCAATGGGGATACAATGAGACCAAGGAGGTTATCGTCGAGAAATATATCGATACGTATAGCATTAAGGGTGTTGTCGAGGGATCCGGCGATAATAAAACATATCATATTGATTTATCACCCGATGAATTAGCTAAAAATAAGTTTACTGTTATAATATATGCCAGGGAATATTACTCTGCATATTTTTGGAGCAGAAAATGGAAAACCGGTCCAAAAAAGACAGATACAAAGACATTTGATCTTTCTTATTCGCCATCATATGATCCTGATGTATGGAATAAAAATGGGACTATACAGAATAATAATTGTTATAATTATGCTCGTAATATCATAAAAACTACGTGGACAAACCCTAAAGGATATCAGTCCGGTAATTATACAAAAGATCAAATGATTGATTGGATGGAAGATAATACCAAATTGCCTTACATGGGCAACGATGCCATTCCTATTCCCGGAAAAAATCAGGCTGTTATCGCACTTGTTTTACAATCCAGTATTACAGAAACTGAAAAATATTCCAATTACCATTTTTATAGATTGGATAGAAATGGTTATTGGTCTCATAAGCATGGCCCGGCAATTGCTGCTAATCTCGATGGAGTAAACTATCTAAGTGGTAACGAAATATCCAATCCCTCCATTATACATTGGACTTACAATTCTTTCCCTCCTCAAGGTAGTCCAACACATCCAGTTAAAAATACAGATACTACTACATATGATTATTTTGTCGGATATTTTCTTGTCGGTTCAAAAAACACAAGCGGCGATCAAGGAATTGGAATCGAACATTAATGTCAATAACGATGTTTTCCCCGGGATGCAGTACATATAACCGGCAGATAAGTTATACTGACAATTAATTAAATTGTCAGTATTTCCGATTGTAATGAGTTTGTCAGTTTCTTTTATTATAACGAATTAGATGGAATAG